>JAAVAG010000151.1 GCA_014804185.1 Lachnospiraceae bacterium | reverse complement strand
ATGGCAGTAACCCTGATGGAAAGCAAACACCACAATATCCTTTCCGTCTCCGCTCACGTACTCCACCGCATGCAGAGGACACTCACGTATCGAGGACAGTCTGTACTGTATTCCGTACTGCACCGTCTCCCGGATTTCCTTGTACTGCGCAATATGTTCCGCAAATTCCGCAAGCGCTTCCTCTGAGAAGCGGCTGATATTTGCTCCGATTCCCAGCATTCCCATCATAGAAGAATGGAAACGGTAGGAATAAGGTCTCTCATACTTCTTCCCGTCGCCGGTGGAGGCGTCCGTCACCCAGGATGTCATAATGCGTGGCGCATAGAAGTATGAAAATCCTTCCTGAATAAACAGTCTGCTGTAGGCATCCGTATTGTCGCTGGGCCAGCACTGGTCCGCATAGCGCAGGATACCAAGATCCACTCTGGACCCGCCGCCGGAACAGGTTTCAAACTCCACATGAGGGAAACGGCTCCTTAATTCCGCCCAGATTTCATACAGGGTCTGTACATGATGATACCACAGTTCCTTATCTGCTGCCGTATTTCCTGCGCTTACGTCCGTCAAAGTCTTATTCATATCCCATTTTACAAAAGTGATATCCCTGTTATCTCCAAGCAGTTTTATCATAAAGTCCAGTATGAACCGCTTTACCTCCGGCTTTGAGATATTGAGCGTATACTGGTTCCTGGCCTCCATGGGCTCTCTGTTTGCGAAACGGTATACCCAGTCCGGATGGTTCCGATACAGGTCGCTGTCCGGATTTACCGATTCCGGCTCCACCCAGATACCGAAATCCATCCCCAGTTCTTTCACATATGTAATCAGTTCGGTCAGGCCATTGGGGAATTTTTCCTGATTTACATACCAGTCGCCCAATCCCGCCCTGTCGCTGTGTCTCTGTCCGAACCATCCGTCGTCAATCACAAACAGTTCCACACCCATTCCGGCGGCGCGCTTTGCCAGTTCTTTCTGACTCTCCACCCGGACATTAAAGAAAGTGGCCTCCCAGGAATTGTACAGTACCCGTCCGGTTTTCTTTGCGGGCAGGATATACTTATTTTCAAAGGCATGCAGCGTCCTGCTCATGGCGCCGTAACCGCCGCCTGTAAATCCCACTGTCATCACCGGCGTCCGGATACTCTCCCCCTTGTTTAAGGTATAGGAAAAGTCGAAATTGCTGATTCCTCCGGTAACCCTCACATCCTGGAACGTGGTCCTCTCAAAGATTATCTGCCAGTTCCCGCTGTAGCCCAAAAGGCCGAACCAGACATTTCCCGCCTTTTCCGTGGCGGTGCCGTCATCCAGCGCAAATGCCGGATTGAAATGGGGGCCTGTGTTGCCGGTGCGGGACTGCATGGTAAAGGCGCCGTTTGTCAGATACTGGTCATTTATGTGGGACTCTCCCGTCCACCTGCCGCTTAAATAGCGAACACGATATTTATCCTGGGGCGGAATGGCGACGGCGCCTGATTTCAGGTTCTCGATCACCACTGTTTCCCCTTCATTGGTCAGACGCATGGAGCGTCCGATAATATCAAACTCCGGATATACCTCGTAAATCACTTCCGCGGTAAGAGGCGTATAGCTGTTTTGAAAACGCAGAGTCAGTATTTCCCTGTCCCCTTCCGCCTGAATCGTATGATCCTGATATTTCATATCCAGCTGTCTGGTGGTCGGATAATTGACCTTCAGGCAGCTTTCCAGAGGATTGTAGCTGTCCCAGAAACCATACTCTTCCCTGTGTCTGTTCAGATCGGGGTCGAAACTGCTGTGATCCTTTTTTCTGACCAGGTAGCCCAGTTCCTCTCCATACAGCTTCTCTCCCCAGTATACGTTATAAGGGGTATCCCCGCCTGTAAACACATAAGTGGAATGCTCCATTTCAATAATAAAAAGGTTGTTTTTATATGTAATCATGATATATGCCCATCTTCCCTTTCCATAATGATATCTTCATTGTTCCGGCATCTTTTCAGCCTGTCTGCACACTATGCCCTTACGATTCTCAGCAGCTTGGGCTGCGCTTCCTCCAGTGAAATCGTAAGCATATTCCGGGCCTTTGTCTCTTCCTTCGACCACAGATCTTTCACCAGGTAATCTGTTCCCTCCTCCAGACCGATCCTGGCAAGGGAGAGTTCCATCTGTTTTTTCTCCTCAGCGGAAAAATTAAATACCGCAAGACAGCAGGAACCGTCCTCGTCCAGACGCACAAAGCTGTCGCAGGCCCGCTCTCCCGTATTGCCCTCCACCGGACGGAAAGTCCTGCCCGCTCTCGCCACATCCAGAATCTCCTGATTCGTAAGGATTTCTTCCGCCCGCTCTCTCGCTTTCTCCTCCCGGAAATCATCACTGTCCAGAAGCATGGTTCCGGCCACGACCGCTGCAAAATAACGCGACAAGCCCTCATAAAACATGGTCGCCTCCCTGTGGTTGTAACTGTTGTACAATACCACGTGATCCGGATCGTTAAAACGGTATACATTTTCGTTCAGCCACCAGCCATAAGACAGGGAATTCAACATATATTCCGTCCAGTCAATGGTTCCGAAAGCATCGCAGGAAATTCTTCTGCCATGAGCATACTGTCCGGGAAAAATCGGAGCTATGGAAAGACTGATAAAGAAATCCTGCCTCTCCAGTTCATCGGCCAGCAACTCATTGATCTGGCGCATTCCGAAATTGTACGCCGCAATTCCCGTGGTAATCTGTTCATCATAGTGAATCCCCTCCACAGCCCCGTGAGCCATGAAATCCATTTTCACATACCGGAAACCCCATTTCCTGAAATTTTCCAGTTCCTGCTTCATGCGCATCTGATTCCCCGGATGGGTAGGATCAATAGAATATCCCCCGTCTATGGGCGGCAGAATATTGCCTTCTTCATCTTTCAGCAGAATGTCTCTCCAGCGATATTTTCCATCTGTTCCGGGCACTTCCCCCTCCGTATGGTCTCCTCCCCAGAAAGTAAAGGGCGTTGTATAAATACCGGGAATCTGCCCGTTATTCTGTACATGCTTGACCGCTGCGGTCAACTGCTCCTCCGTCAGGCTGTTCCAGAAAGAATCGAAGTTGATATATACCCGCCCTTTTGCCGAGTATCCTTTGGATTGCAGCTTTTCCCTGATAAAGTCAGACGTTCCCGTATAAATATCGTAGTTAATTTCATCAGCGACCGCCGCCCAGGAATTCCAGCCCACGGGGATTCCCCTGTCCCATTTCAGGGGAGGCGCCACAATGCCGTTTGCCCGGCCGAATGCCTCCAGGCCATCCCGATAGTCCTCATAAAAGCCCAGAAATACTTTCGGGGATGCAATTTTCTTTCCATACACAGTGCCGTGGGGCAGGGTATCCCTTGTAAGTTTTGAGGTGACTCCCGCGGTCACATGGAAACTTTCCAGAGCCGTCTCAGTCCCCTTCTTCCCATTTATGCCTGTTTTCCAGACATCGTGGGATATGGATCCCGCCACCATGCCGTTTCTCGTGACAGAATCATACACCGCGCCCAGTTCATAGCTTTCCCGGATCTCATCCAGAGGCAGCGCCGCATAGCGGACAAAATCGTCATTGTCGAAAGGCGCAAACAGGAAACGCATATCTTCCCCCTGGGGGCAGGATACCCCTTCTGCCCCCAGAACCAGAATCTCCCCGCTTCCGATTCTCTCTTCCGCCTCCAGGCACACCTCGGTGACCAGATACGGCAAATTCTCATAACAGTAAAATTTCTGAACCAGTGTCCGCCCAAAGTCACAGGCAAAGGATACCGTAAGCAAGTTCCCCCGTCCGAATCCGTCCTGCAGATCCTCCATGGCGCCGACGCCTTTTCCCGCCTCGGCGCTGTCATATATTTTCCCCTCTGAAAGTTTTACAACAGCATGAATACCGGAAAGCACAAAACCGTTTCCGCCTTTCACGCTGGCCCTGCCGGACCCCAGATCATAGGCAATCTCCACGTTACCGTTGGACCAACCGATATGTCCGTCATCTTGTTTTACATGAACGCTCATAATCCTCTCCTGTTATTGATTCTTTAATACCGCATACGAAATTATTTCGTAATGCGAAACAACTTGGGTTCTGCCTTATCAAGTTCCATTTCGTAACCGTCCTTTATCCGGACAGTCTCTTTGGACCACAAATCATACATTTCATATTCTCCGGACGGATCCAGCCCGATCCTTTCCAGATCCACCTGCACTGTTTTCGTCTCCGTACTGCTGAAATTGAAGACCGCGAGATAAAGCACGTCTTCCTCCTCATCCCAGCTTACAAAGGTATCGCAGGCAGCATTTTTCGTATTTCCCTCCACAGGCCGGAAAGAAATCCCCCTCTTTGCAACCGCATTGATCTCCTCACAGGTCAGCATCTCCACAGCGCGGTTTCTCGCCTCCTTGATCCGGAAATCATCACTGTCGATGAGCAGTGTGCCGGCTATGGCCCCCGAAATATAACGGCTTAACCCCTCGTTGTAAAGAATCGCATCCTTGTGGTTAAAGCTGTTATACAGGACAATATGGTCAGGATCATTAAACGGATAGATCGTTCCGTTCATCCACCAGCCATAGGTGAGAGAATTCAGCATGTATTCCGTATTGTCTATGGTGCCGAATACATCACAGGAAATTCTCCTGCTGTGGGCGTACTGGCTTGGGAACATGGGAGCAATCGAAAAGCTGATAAAGAACTCCTGGTTTTCCAATTCCTCCGCAAGCATTTCATGGATTTTCTGCATGCCATAATTGTAGGCCTGGGTTCCCGTGGTAATATCCTGGTTATAGAATGCGCCCTCCCTGGCCCCATGGCTCATAAAGTCCATCTTCACATAGGCAAAGCCCCACTCCTTAAACCGGTTCAGCTGATACTCCAGATTCATAATGGTTCCCGGATGAGTGGGATCTATGGAAATCCCCCCGTCTACGGCCGGTAAAATGTTGCCGTCCGCATCTTTCAGCAAGATCTCTTTCCAGGTGTACTGATCGCCCGTTCCCGGAGCCCATCCCGCGTTATAGCTGCCGCCCCAGAAAGTAAAGGGCGTCATATAGATACCGGGAATCTGCCCGTTATCCCTGACATGCTGCGCCGCTTCTTTCAATTCCTTTTCCGTCAGGTTATCCCAGAAAGAATCGAAATTGATATAGACGACGCCATCCTGGCTGAAACTGTTGTCCTGCAGATTGTTCTTAACAAAGTTCGAAGAATCCGTATAAACCGCATAACTTACCTTATCGGCCACCGCAGACCAACTGTTCCAGCCGATGGGAATTCCACGGTCCCAGGCAAGAGGCGGAGCGATAACCGCATTTGCCCGCCCGAAAGACTCCAATCCCTCCCGGTAGTCCTCATAATATCCCAGAAAGATCTTTGGGGAAGTCACCCTGCTGCCGGAGACATATCCATGGGGCACCGCATCTCTGGTGTAGGCGGAATTTGCGCCTCCAAATACCGAGAACTCTACAGTGGCATTCATTCCTCCCTGTCTCACCTTGATTCCCGTCTTCCAGGTATCGTGGCTCACAGAACCCGCAATCAGTCCTTTTCTGGTGACATTGTCAAATACCGCCGTCACCTCGTAACTCTCGTTTGCCACAAGCAGCGGGTCAGAGGAATATCTTACAAAGGCATCATTGTCATAGGGGGTAAACAGAAAGCGTACATCCTCCCCTTCCACAGAGAGTATGTTTGTCTTAAAATCTCCCTTGCTTGCAAATACCGGAGCAATGTAATTCGTGGATATTCCCGGCTCCGCTTCCGTGCTCACTTCTGCCTCACAGAGAAAATAAGGCAGTTCCTCATAAAAATCAAAAACTTGCGTCAGGACAACGTCCGTCCCCGTATTTGCAATTTGAACGCGTATTCCCTGTCCGAAACCGTCCGTGATCTCCTCCACGGTAATACAATCCTCTGTCAGACGCCGCATATCCCTGCTGAGAAGCTCTGTGCCGTCTTTCAGCACTGTCTTTGCACACACTTCAGACAGCAGAGGTTCCTCTGTTCCCGCATATAAAACCTGGTAAGTTCCCTCCGCAATATCATATTCCACGCTTACGGATCCGTTTGTAAGGATCCATCTGTTGTCTTTTTGTTCTGCCAGAAGCAGGCCCTTTTCATAAAGCACCCTGTCTTCCCAGAGGTTGGCAGAATCCTCCTGTGCATCCTGCTGTTCCGGATCTGCTTCATCCCCTCCGGCTCCCGCGATATTCTCCGGTGCGGATACCGCATCCTCATCTTCTCCGGCTCCGCAGCCGCCCAGCATAACAGCTGCCAGCAGCATTCCCATAAGCCACATGCCTGTTTTCTTTCTTCTTTTCACACTTCCGGCCTCCTCCCTTATCCTGACCTTTCTGCATTCCCCGCTGTCTGTAACAGACATCTTACAGTCAAATGAAGAATGCCGTAAAATGCGACATTCTTCATTTGTCAAAATTGCATTACCCTACAATACCTGCGCGATCCAGATTTTCCACCAGCTTCTTCTGTACAAAGAAGTAAATCAGTACCAGCGGCGTCAGGAAAGTTATGATAGAAGCCTGTTTCAGTGCCTCAAAGGCCAGCTCATTGGTATCAGCCGTATCAAACCACGATCTTGCCTGGTTGGTGATATACCAGTTGTTTGCATCCTTAAATGTCTTGTCGATGATCACTCCGAAATAAGGTCCATCCGTATGGAAGTAATTTGTATAATATGTATCACCGTAAGCCCATACAAAGGAGAGCACCGCCACTGTTAAAATCGTAGGCATGGCATTGGGCAGCATGATCTTGAAATAGGTCTTGTAGAACCCCGCGCCATCGATCAGAGACGCTTCCTCAATCTCCTTGGGCATCCCCAGGAAGAACTGACGGAAAATGAAAATAAACAAACTCTGATTTACACTGAATCCGAAGATCGCCAGCAGGTACAAAGTGATCGGCTGGTTGATCAGGTCAATATCGCTTCCCCGGATCAGCGTGATCAGCCCCAGAATATCAAAGTGTTTAAAATGAAGATACTGTGTAATCAGAATGGACTGCCTAGGCACCAGGAATACGAAGATAACCAGAAAGAATATGAGGTTCTTTCCCCAGAAGTTCGTCCTCGCCAGGGCATACCCCGCCATTGCGGACATAAATACCTGTATCGCACAGATGGAAAGCGCATACAGAATTGTCTGCAGCAGGATAACCGGCTGTCCGCGCATGATCGAGCGGAATACAAACTCAATACTGTTTACTCCAAATACACTTGGAATCCAGATGGAATCCGGTGCGCCCAACTCCCTTAAGTCCGTAAAAACCATGGGAAGAAGCGTTAAGATCGGATACAGTATCGCAAAGCAGATACCGATGATCAGGCTCGCCAGAAACAGGTTGGATATCACCTTTCCGGCCTTGATATTTGCCAGCTTCATTTTACGTCTCACTGCCGTTTTGTTTTTTTGTATGTTCTTAATCTTTGTCAATGACTTTCACCGCCTTCAAAAATAGTAACACAATCACCAGCACCACCAGCACATTTGCCATATATACAACAGAAAGTGCTGAACCGACTCCAATCTTACTCTTTGCAAATGCAAAATTATATACTTCCTCCGCAATGGAAGAGTTTAAAAACAGGTCTATCATGGTATAGACTACCGCAAACAAAAGCACATTGGAGAGCATGGGCAATGTCACCTTCCAGAAAGTTTCATAGCTGTTCGCCCCTTCAATTTTGGCGACCTCATAATGAGAAGGACTTATGGACTGGAGCCCTGCCAAAAAGATCAGAGTCTGCACACCTGTCCTCGTAAACAGCTGGAAAATATTGTCCAGTACAGTGGACAGAAATTCTATCACGCTTTTCGGCAGGAATGTATATTCCAACAATATGCTCGAAACAGCCTGCGCCCCAAACATACCTCCGCTTGCGGATTCAATCATCGACCTCCCCGTACTGTTTGCCGTCCACTCTACAATGAGCGGAAGCCCCAGCACGATCGGCAGGAAGAAGATTACTCGCACAATTCCCCTGCCGGGATATTTGGCATTTGCCAGAATTGCCAAAAACAGACTGAAAATTACAATGAGCGGAAGATTCGTAATAATACTGGCATTCTCCGTCACAAAGATTCTCTGGATCGGCTGATTCGTCGTACTGACCTCCGTTATAAACAAATCAATGTAATTCTGGATTCCGTTAAAGGTCAGCTCGATTCCGCCCGCTGCCCCCACGTCCACTTTATTAAAAGAATATAGAATCGTATTCTTGATCGGCACAGCAAAAAATGTAATAAATCCGATGATCCATGGCAGCATAAATATGAGCCCGTTGAGTTTTCTGCTTGTGCCATATTTTAATTTTTTCCTGACCTTTGCATCATTCTTGCTCAATTTCATTCCTCCTAATTTAGTTCCGCATCTGCGCCTCAGCGCCCTTCCCTCTTACTTCAGGATCAGATAACTCAGCGGAGCAAGCTCGCCCTCTTCGCAAGTCACCGAATACATATTGTAATTCGTAATAACCCGTACTCCGTTTGCATAAGTTGTCTCGAATACTCCCTCCGCAAACGCTCTGTGGCCCGTGATCTCCATACACTGAATCTGGGCAAAGGCCGCTTCATACTCGTCATACAACGCCTTGATATCCTTCTGTATCAGAGCATACTCCCGGGAAAGGAACTCTCCATGGTCAGTATTTTTTAACCGGTCAACGCTCTCGGCCGTCACGGAAAACTTCATACTGCTTCCCAGTTCCAGCGCCTGCAGCAGGAAATACTCATTATTGACACCGCTCTCATTGACATTTACAGTTGTATAGTCAATCAATCCATTCATCACAAGCTGACGGAAAGGAATTTCTATGGCAAAACTTCCGTACCCGCTGCTCTCCCTGGAAATGTTTACCGCATACGCGCCATAACGGATTTTATCCATCTCAGGATTATTCAGCGCCAGTTTCTTCCCATCTGCCAGCTTTTCCAGGTTCTCTTCCAGAATGATCTGAGCCTCCTCCGGGGTCACCAGATTCCTCTTGTTATAATCCGCATAATATCCTTTTGCCAGATCTTCCACATACAGGTTTTCATAGCTGCCGGCCTCTTTCAGAAAGCCGTCCACAACAGAGGTCAGATAGCGTGGACTTAAAACATAATGACTTATGCTTCCCTGCATGAAAATACCGGTAGCCAGAGAATAGCCGTAAATTTCTATAGGTGAATCGTTAAAATTATAGGAGGTATGCTTCTTCGCCGTATAGCCGTTTCCGCTTTCATAGACATTTGTGAAATCAGTCTGTAAAAACAGATCCTGTCCATTGGCCTTTGCATATTCCATCAGGGAATTCAGTTCCTTCTTCGATCCGTTTGCGCCAACCAGCCCGGCGCCGTTCATCAATTTGTGATCCAGTCCTCCCTCAAACACGCCCAGATAGGATACCGCAAGCGGATAGTCCTTCAGATCCTCCATGATTTCCTGTAACTGCTTGTAACTGGTCATGGAAAATGTCTTTTTGTAAGGGATCCCCAGAATACGCTTCGTTACGGAGAGAGCGCCTGTAACCTCCAGATAGAGCCTTGCCCGCTCTTCGTAATGCTCGGTAAGCCCATACTGCTCTATCAGATAATCCCTGTAGACCGATGCCATGTCATAATAATCGGTCTCTCCTGTAAAAAGCTTAAACCGTATCCGGTAATCCGTATCCATCTCTCCGGTAGTCTTCAAAAACTGTCCGCTGCTTCCGTCATAAGGTCCCAGAATACTCACCTGGGCATACTTTGTCACGTCATATCCGGTATAAGCTCTGTTGTAGGCGCTGCCGCCGCCCTCTTCCCTGGATGCAAGCGTAGCCGTGACATATGCCAGGTCCTCGCCCTTCTCTATAATGCCCAGAAAACCGCCGCTTCCCCTCGAACCTCCGGTGTAATACATTCCAAACACCGGCATATGTAATGTCTCCGGATAGGAAGCCAGATAATAATAATCATTGTAGTAGGTGTTATCATACACTGCTCTGGTATAACTGCCGTAACTGGGATTAAAATGATTGAGCGCAAGCAAAGCGCCGCAGCCGTCCGGTACGAAAATATACCCTTCCTCCGCCTCCTCCTGGGTGACCGCACCAAAGCAGGAGAGCAGATCAATATGCGTCAGTGTATAATACGGATTTTCGTTTATGATTCTTCCTGTATCAATACTTACCAGCAGATCGTCGCCTTCCAGTACCACTTCCAATGGTATAATAAAACTTCCCGGCTCCTCAATATCCACGCTGATGCCGAATACCTCATTATCTTCCATCAGTTCTTCTGTGGTGTAATCAAGCAGCTTTACCAGCTGCACCACCTGCTTGACCGTGCTGATAGGCGGCGACAGAGACAGCCTGTTATAATAACAGTTCTCGGAATCGTTATAAGCGTATACCAGATCCAAAATGGATCTGTATTTTTCCGCCTCTTCTTCCGTAAGAGTTCCCGCCGCTGTCAAATCCTTTAATCCCTGCAAAAATCTGGATTCATACCGCTCAACTGTAATTTTCTGAGGAGCATATTCATTGATGCGGTAAGAATCTGTCTCTTTCATATTCAGTTGAATCCGAAAACCATTTTCAATTTTATCCAAAACATAGGTTTGATGGCTCACACAGTACTCATAAGCATTCCAGTACAGGAATGTACCGTCCTCTCCCACGAAAGTAATCCGCATGGGGGACTGGTCTTCCACACTTCCGTCCAGTTTCAGCGCCGAAAAAGATTTTCCCGTAGCCTTATCCACCACTCTGAAGTTCAGTGTATCTGTATCAAGGAAGAGTTTCTTTGTCTCATTTTCCGCCGCCAGCACCTCTCCGCTTCCGATTTCAAAATTACCTGTTCCTTCTTTTGCGGACACGGATTCTTTCTGCGGCAGTTCGCTGCTCTTTATTTTCATCGCCGGAATTTTCGTCACGCCCAGCCAGACAAGAATGCATACAACTACTGCGCCAATAATAACGATTGTCTGCTTTTTCACCCCTGTCACCACCTTTTTGAGATTTCCGTTGAAAGTGTACTTATAAACCCGACCACTGTCTGCATCAGGGTAAAGTACAGAACCACCAGGAAAATGATAATAATTGCCGCAACCAGCGTCACAAGCAGGGTCAGTATATTTCTGGATGCTGTGTACTCATGAATCGTACACAGCCCGCAGAAAATCAGGTAGCAGAACCACACCACGCCGATATAATTAAAAGCCGTCAATATGGGGCCTTCCTCCTGAATAATGACATTGCTGAGCAGGGTTGTGACAAAATTGAACAGTATCAACGGCACCAGCGAATAACAGACCATCATCCAGATATCCCGAAAGCTGCCGCTCCCGTTCATCAGGCTGGTAGTGCTCCAGTTGCTCACGATAAACAGCACGATAGGCACCACGGCCAACAGGAACAGTTGGAGGCTTCTCATGTAATGCAGCGGGTAAAAATTGAAAATAAAGCCGGTATACTGTGTGCTGAATATGGAAACCAGTCCATACAGAGCAAGAAGCGCCGTTGCCAGGCCCATGCTCCCTTTCTTGCGGAACTTCATTTCATAGAAGCCGTCAAAAGGGTGAAATATTGTATAGAATAAATTTTTCAGTTCTTCCTTCCATGCACCCATACTCTCATCCTTTCTTCCTATAGTACCGGATTTCCGAATAAACCAGCAAAGCGGCCGCAATCAATATTACGACAAGAATCAGCACAAAATTGTTCTGTATCCAGAGACTCCTGCTGCCATTATAAGCCTTGGAATAAAAGGTTCTGTCATTTCCCAGTTCAAAATAATACATGGCATTTTCAAAGTCATCCTGCATCAGGTAATATTTTCCGATCCCTATATATGCCAGGTCATAGTTGGCATTCAGCCGCAGCGCTTCCCTGGAAAGTTCGGCGGATTTTTCCCACTCGCCGTTATAATAACACTCTGTTGCGCCCAGAGCCGCCCTGCCAAATTCCGTCATCTCATAGACATAGGCACAGCGGAGGGACTTATCTGTGGCGATCAGTTTATTCCCGAACCAGGCGATTGCGGAAGGACTTCTGAAATCTCCGTTCAGGTCGCCGTTTTTCCCGAAAATACTGATCAGTTCCCCGTCAAAATCATACAGGAAAATTCTTCCTGTGGACTGGTCCAGAAGCGCATATACACCGTAGTCGTTGATTGCCACGTCAATAAAGCTGTTCTCTACCCTCAGATCGCCAAAAACCGGCCAGTAGCCCTCCTGCCGCAGCACATTCTCTCCTTTCGGATTCAGGCGGAATGCCTGCTCCTGGGCTGCCGTATCTATCGTAGTGGCATAGACAAATCCATCCGCATCTATTGCCAGATTGTTAAATGCCGGTGCATAGGTTTTCGCCATCTTGGATTTCTGCTCGCTGCTGGACATCTTTTTCCAGAAGTAATCCCACAGATTCACAACCGGCTTATTCACGCCGAAGTATCTGGAAAAGGTTCCCGACTGGTTCAATTCCACGATTCCCTCATAGCCGGACTGCACGACAAAATAAATCTTGTTGGCATTGTCCACTGCGATCTTGGAAGGCCGGAACTGGGTCACACCCACCATATTTTCAGGCCTCGTGATAATCCGCTTCAGATAATAATCGTCGCCGTCCAGCACCACGATGCGTTCCGCCCCCGTGTCCGCAATAAATATCTCGTTTTCACTCTCATGAAACCACACGCCCTCAGGATTTGTCAGCATAACCTGATTGCCATCCTCATCCAGAACAATCTTTTTTTCTTCATTCCTCAGCAGTTTCACTGATGTTACAAACTGAAAATCAGCATCGTATACATTCATACGTGATTCTGTGGTGTCGATCAGAAAGATCCGATTACCGCCTGTGGCCACATCATCCACACCGGACAGAGCAACATCCGTACACTCCTCATCTATGGTATAGGCCAGTTCAAATGCCGGTATGCTTTTCGCAACGACACCCCAGTAATCATATGTGTAATGGTTATCCACCGTATTCATGGCATATGCCGTTTCTCCCGGTGCCGCCAGCAGAAGAAGCACCAGCAATAAAATGACCCAGATTCTTTTTTTCTTTGCCATTTCCATCACCTATCCCTTCAAACCAGAAGTTGCCATCGTTTCCACTACATTGCTCTGTGATATCACAAAGACCGTGATCGGCACCAGCATCATGATCAGCGTAACCGCCGATGCCGCCCCTGTTCTGGAGATACCTCCCGATACCACCTGCGAAAGCATGTAGCTCACGGGCTTCAGACGCTCGGAATACAGGAATGTTCCTCCCGTATTGCCCCAGAAAGACTGGAACGAGAGAACGATCAGCGTAATCCATGCCGGCTTGGATAAGGGCATGATAATCTTAAAGAAAATAGCATACTCACTCATGCCGTCCATTTTCGCGGCCTCGATCAGTTCATCCGGCACCTGTACGATAAAGTTCTGCATCAGGTAAAGACCGAATGTCCCGGCTACCACCGGCAGGATCACCGCCCAGTAGGTATTGACCATATGCAGCCTGGTCATGATGATGTAGTTCGGTATGGCCGTAACCGTTCCGTTGAACATAAGGGAATACACTATGATATTCGACATCAGCCTGGAACCCGGAAACTTATACTTCGCCAGCGGAAACGCCGCCATGGAACCGATCAGAACCGTTCCCCCCGTGCCCAATACCGTAATGATCACCGTGTTAAACAGATATCTGGAAAAAATAACGTTCAGATCCGCGATAATAACGGACAGATCGAAAAAGTTATTCATGGTAGGGTTCTGCACAAACAGCTTCGGCGGGAACAAAAAAATCTCGCTGATGGGCTTAAACGCCGCATTCACAATGTACAAAAGCGGCCAGATGCTGACAAAACCGATGCATCCCAGTATAAGAATCAATATGATATCCATAGCAAGGCTGCGGTTTTTTCTCTTAAATTTAAATCTTCTCCACCATTTGCGGGGAGTTTCCAGTAATTTTCCCATAATCATGCAACCTTTCTAAGTAATTTTTGAATGATGATATTGATAAAGATCATCATAAAGAACAAAATCGTGGCTATGGCACAGGCATATCCCATTTCCAGACGCAGATTGCCATAGTCATGCAAATGTGTCAGGATTGTGTGTCCCGCGTAATCCACCGACGGAAATCCCACCAGGTCAATGGAAATACCGGACACAGAAAGGGAGTTGGTGATCTGCATCACCGCGCCGAACATCAGCTGGGGCTTCATCTGAGGCAGTGTGATATACCACAGTTCCTGCCACCGGTTCTTCACACCATCCATCTGACCAGCCTCGTACAGAGATCTGTCCACGTTCTGCAGGCCGGCAATAAACGCCAGAAAGCTGACGCCGATGCTCATCCACAGCTGTACCACGATCAGGATCGGCATGATATAT
>JAAVAG010000150.1 GCA_014804185.1 Lachnospiraceae bacterium | reverse complement strand
CTTAAAACATCTGCAGCATTCGCTCCGGCTGACATGGATGGAAAAAGCGATGTCGTCCAGCGTAATGGATTCCGTGTAATTTTGCTCGATAAACCGGATGGCCTGCCGGATCCGGATGCCGTCGGCGGTGGCGCAGGGAACCCGCCATGCGCCGACAGTTTCGGACGGGGAGAGAAAATGGGAGAGAAGATGATGCCAGAACAGGCAGAGTCGCCCCTTGGTATACAGTTCACGGCCGAAAGCACCCGAAAGATTGCAGGCGATAATATCCCTGACGGCGGACAGAAGGCCGCAGGAGGAATCAGAACTTTCCGTCAATAACAGGGTGCGGATGTCCGGATTGTCAAGAATCGGGGCCAGATATTTGTCTGCCAGATCCGGCTGTCTGTTATCAAAGAGAAAATATGGATCAAAAATCAGGCAGTACAGAGAGAAAGTTCCCTGTTTGGCGGGAAACACAGTATGGGGGATATTCCGGTTAATCAGAATGCCCTGACCGGATTTCAGTATGACAGAGGTGTCTTCGGTTTTCAGAAGAATCTGCCCGCTGTGGACAAATAAAATTTCCACTTCCTCATGGCAGCAGGAGCATCCGAAAGACAGTTCAGGATCATTGTGCGTGGCGCATATGACCTGAACGGGATACTCGCGGTTAGTCATTGATGATTTCATTTGGAGCGCTGTTCCTTTCGTGTATTAAGATACTAAACCATATTTATTTTCGCGTCAATATTGTTTTATCCATGTGGACGAACCATTTCTTTTCCGGCGGCGAAAGGTCAGGGTTCACTTACGGTGCATCGCCGCATATTCTGTAGAGAGGAATATAAGGGAAATGTACGGGGAATTTGAATGAGTAACCAGAAACTGGAAAATATGCTGAATCTGGCGCTGGAGACGCCGGAGGGAACTCGAAAAAAGACAGAAAATCTGAATGTTGGATTTTATGCGGGCTCCAGGACATGGGAGCTGATTGTGAAATATAACGGAGATCTCTCTGAACTTAAGCAGATGGGGATCACAGTGGAGGAGTTGATTGCCGGCTATGCCATCCTGAATGTGCCGGAAGAACTGGTGGAGATTGTAGGGGCGAATCGGGCAATCGAGTATGTGGAAAAGCCGAAGAGGCTTTTTTTTGCTGTATCGGAGGGAAAAAGGGCATCCTGCATTCTGCCGGTGACCATCCGCGCACCCTATCTGACCGGAGAAGGGACGCTGATCGCGGTGATTGATTCGGGAATCGACTATCGAAACAATCTGTTCCGCAGGCTTGACGGAACTACGAGAATCCGGTATCTGTGGGACCAGTCGCTGAGTGCGGAGAATACGGATGCCGGACCGCCGGATGGATTTACAGTGGGGGCGGAGTTTACGGCGGACAGGATCAATGAAGCGCTTGCGGCGGGGAGCAGGGAAGAAGCTTTTCGTATCGTGCCCAGCCTGGATGTCAGCGGACATGGGACAGCCGTGGCCGGTATCGCCGCCGGAAACGGGCGGGAGGCCGGGATATCTTACCAGGGAGTGGCCCCGGAGAGCGAACTCATCGTCGTAAAGCTTGGGTCGCCCGGAGAAACCTCCTTTCCCAGGACAACGGAACTGATGCGGGCGCTGGTTTATGTGGTGCGCAGGGCGCAGGAACTTTCCATGCCTCTGGCGGTAAATTTAAGCTTCGGAAATACATACGGCGCTCATAACGGCAACTCTCTGTTGGAGCGCTTTATAGACAATGTGTCGGAGATCGGCAGGAATGTCATCTGCGTAGGCGCCGGAAACGAAGGGGCCGACGGAGGACATGTGCAGGGGCGGCTGGGCAGTGAGGAGGCGCGTATAGAACTGGCGGTGGGCAGTTATGAGCGGGTGCTGAACGTACAGCTGTGGAAAAACTATGCGGATCAATACCGGGTCACGCTGATATCGCCGGGAGGGCAGCGCACGGCAGTTCCGACACTTTCGGAAAACGCGGGAAAAAGCGTGGTGATTATGGAGCAGACACAGATCCTTATTTATCTGGGAGAGCCGACTCCTTATGCCACCGTGCAGGAGATCTATTTTGATTTTATTCCCCAGGGAACTTATATCACGCCGGGGATCTGGACCTTTACGCTGGAGGCAGTCGTAAATGTGACGGGCCAGTATTATTTTTATCTGCCCAGCGCAGCGGTGCGCAATCAGACGACACGGTTTTATGCCTCCTCACCGGATGTCACCCTGACGATTCCGTCCACGTCCTCTAAGGTGATCAGCGTGGGAGCGTATGATCCGGTCTATGAATCTTATGCGGATTTTTCCGGGAGGGGATATGTCTATGAGAACCGCACCGTGGGGCTGGTGCTTCCCGGGGGAGTCAAACCGGATCTGGCGGCGCCGGGAGTGAATATTACCGCGCCGGATGTGCGGGGCGGCTTCCTGTCCATGACCGGAACGTCCTTTGCAACGCCTTTTGTCAGCGGTGCGGCGGCTCTGATGATGGAGTGGGGGATCGTAAGGGGGAACGACCCGTTTTTGTATGGGGAAAAGGTGAAGGCGTATCTGCGGAAGGGGGCTAAGCCGATCAGAGGGGAGACGGAGTATCCGAATGCAAGGGTGGGATATGGGGCGCTGTGTCTCGAAAATAGTCTGCCGGGGTAGAATGGATATGGATTTGATTTAATGAGTACTTTGTTTATTATATAAGCAACGAATAAAGTGTTTGCTTTGGTTAGATATTTATTATTTGAAGAGTATTGAAAAATAGCGATGGTTAATTCGCATAGAGAATGGTACAATATATAAAAAAGTAAGAAAATATGTAGATTTTAGAAGGGAGAAAGGTTATGTCAACATTAGGGAGAAAGCCTATCTTGAACTGAAAAATATGCATCTGAGGAGAGGGGATAAGCACCATCCTTCTTTTGTCGTACTGGCAGAGGATGTGGTTGCCCAAAGGGAGCATTTGATGCATTATCCTTTGATTGAAAATAAAAACTGTCTGAGGTGCGCTTCCTGCGGCAAGTGGCTTTATATGCCCGGAAAAGAGTATTTGCCGGTAAGCCTCGAACATTGTAAAGTGGTAAAAAAATCCCATTATGTTCCAGCTGCGCATGGGAACTGGAGAAAGATATGGAAAATGAGGAATTTGTGCAAAAGCTGAAGAACCGCATAATTGAGAAAAACAGGATAGCAGTATTTCAATAAAATGTGCATGACCGTATAGTCATCTATCGAAAAGTGTGGTATACTCACATATTAAGTAAGCATTTTAATAATAAAAAACTGGAGGATAAAAAGATGGGCGGAAAATATGCTGGAACACAGACAGAAAAGAATCTGGAGGCGGCATTTGCCGGAGAGTCCCAGGCGAGAAACAAGTATACCTATTTTGCTTCTGCGGCAAAGAAAGAGGGCTTTGAGCAGATTGCTGCGCTATTTCTCAAAACGGCGGATAATGAGAAAGAGCATGCCAAGATGTGGTTCAAGGAACTGAACGGCATCGGAAACACAGCGGCGAATCTGAGCGCTGCAGCTGAAGGAGAGAATTTCGAGTGGACGGATATGTACGAGGGATTTGCCCAAACCGCCGAGGAAGAGGGCTTTCCCGAACTGGCATCTAAGTTCCGCATGGTGGCGGCCATCGAAAAACATCACGAAGAACGTTATCGGGCGCTTTTGAAGAATGTTGAGATGGCGGAAGTGTTTGCGAAGAGCGAGGTGAAAGTATGGGAATGTCGTAATTGCGGCCATATCGTGGTAGGAACCAACGCTCCAGAGGTCTGTCCTGTGTGTGCCCATCCACAGGCGTATTTTGAGGTTAGCGAGGAGAATTATTGAAACTTCTTGCTAAACTGATGTTTTGTAGCCCCAAAAAGAATCGGATATGCTGAGAAAGAGCCATGCAGAGGATGGATGTGTCCTGCATGGCTTTTTTCTGTAAAAGTATAGATAATAGAACTGTTTACACAACTATTGACAAAAGGTTCCATATAGAGGTACTGGTTAGAATTGATGGGGAGGAAATACGAAAGGGATTGCTGAGAAAATCCAGGCGCAGACTGGGGCGGATTTATTTGAGATTGAATTGGTAAATCCTTATTCCAGCGATTATAACACGGTATTGAATGAAGCACAGCGGGATCAGAATGCACAGGCACGTCCGGAACTTGCCGACCATGTGGAAAATATGGAAGACTATGACACGATTATTTTAGGTTATCCGAATTGGTGGGCATCCATTCCTATGCCGATTGCGTCTTTTCTTGATTAATATGATTTTTCCGGAAAGACTATTATCCCTCTCTGCTCCAATGGCGGGGGACGTTTTGGGCAGAGCCTGACGGCGATTGTGAAGCTGGTGCTGGATGTGGTAATGGGAGAGGCATTATCGGTACATTACTCTGGAGGGAGCAGCCTACCGGAAGATGTGTTCGCATGGTTAAAGCAGAATGGGCTCATAGAATAAAAGAATGATGATAGGATTGGAGGAAAACTCATGAAAAAAAATCGGCTATCTTACTCACTGTTTTGACGGTTATTTCCCTTGCGGCTTGTGGAGGAAAGAGTGAATCTGCAGAAAAAAATATGTCTGATGCAGGAGATACAACAGAGGTTACATCTACAGAAATTGATTCTAAGGAAACAGAACAGAGTGATCATTTGCTCGAAAATGAAAGCACAGAAGAAAGTATAGTGGATGTAAAAACGGAGATCGCCTATGATGGTATTTTCCCGGAGCATGAACCTTATGGAACAGGCATTGGGGCCATGCCTGGGCGGGTGGTCTGGGCGCACAATCCAGACTCCGTTTCATGGGACGGAAGCGAATACTGGTGGGAGACAGATCATTTTGATGAAGAGCCTATCCTCCAGATGGTAAATGAAAGCATTGCTTCTCTTGGCGGAAATGGATACCAGACGGGAGAGAAAATTGCAATTAAGGCAAATATGAATGGTTCCGCAGTGTTTGATAATGATACCTCCGGGGAAACAAATATGAGTTATACAAATTCGGTATTGTTGAAGACTCTGCTGTGTAATTGCATGGACACATTTTCTGCGCGGAAAGTGGAGGTAAAGATAGCTTTTGCGATGCGAAAATGCTATACTATACAAAATAGTAATCGTACTGCAGTCAAATTTATGTGTAAAACAGGTAGGATATATGGAACGATATTCAATACAGGTATTATATGACATTTTTCAAATTCCTTTTGTCTGCTGGGAGAAAGAAGGGCATTTTCAATATCCTGGTGAGGATGATTGGCAGTCACCAGTCATAAGTGATGAAAACTTGCGTTCTGACCTGGAGGAAATATGTAATTCCAGTCGGCTGCCGGTCATATACCTGGAGGATGAACTGACATTTTACGGTATATTCCGCGAAAGCCGGGGGCAGTACTGTTGCTTTGGCCCTGCATCAAGGGGGACGGTTGTTCCAATGGTTTCCGAAGCATATAAGAAAGCCCACCATATCAGGCAGCTGCTTCCCATCAGGCAAATGGGCTTCGGCCTGATGACCAAGCTGCTGGCAATGGTTTATTTTCAATGCACTGGAGAACAGGTGAAATATCCAGATATTTGCATTAAGGGTAATGACAAATATATTGAGGAGTGGACATCAGAAGAAAAGATGGAAAGCTACAGGCTTTCACAGTCTGAGAACGATCGCCAGCATGGGAGTGGAATCATCTTTGAAAACCGGCTTATGGAAATCGTGAAAAGCGGAGATGTGGAAGCCATGAAGGAAGCGATGAGCGGCAATGTCCCGGATGTCGGCTATATGGGAGAGATGTCTACAGACAGCCATAAACAGATGGAATATGTGCTTGTCATCATCCTGACGTTGATCACAAGGGCAGCTGTGGATGGGGGTATGAACCCGGAGGAGGCATATGCGCTGGGAGATGTATATCTGCGGCAGATTGAAGGATGCAGCCATAACACGGGAGCATTAACCATGCTGGGCATCAAGGCCCAGGTTGATTTTACGGAGAAAGTAAAAACAGCCAAGGAGCAGAAGAGCCGATTCTTGTATGTAGATAAATGCAAAGACTATATTGCCAGGAATTTGCGGAAAGACATCAAGGTCAGCGACATTGCGCCGGCCATTGGAATCAGCAGGACTTACCTTACCCACAAATTTTCAGAACTGGAAGGAATGACAATTCAGCAGTATATTCTAAAGGAGCGATGTGAGCATGCGGCAAACCTGTTGATGTATTCAGATTATTCCATTGCCATTATCTCGGAATATTTCTGCTTTGCCTCCCAGAGCCATTTCGGAAGCTGTTTTAAACGGTTCTATGGAATGACTCCCAAGGAATACCGACTTTTGAACAGCAGAATTATCAATAAAGATACGACATTTGAATCAGTGAAAAAAGGATAGTATTGTGAAAGACCATCTGTCAGCAGTGTGCTGCCAGGTGGTCTTTTTTTGGTCTGTTTGAGCCAAAATGTAGCAAAATGCGCACGTCTGTGATATTTTCGAAGTTTCAGAACCGCTATACTGGCAGTATAAATCAGTTCTGCATGATATGTGGCGGATAGCGGGCCGTAAACAGTGAAAGCAGGACCAAAGAACGGGAGGTATCAGATGAAATACTTTTGTAACCCGATGAACTTGGAATATCGTTATCAGTTCTTTAAAATCCGTCCAGAACAGGATGATATGTGTGAGATACACAGGGAGGCGGCCATGGTTCCACCATGGAGGACAAAAATGGAAGACTTTGGCATGTGTCAACTATGAGGATATCCAGGCATCATAGATTTGAGAGGCGGATTGGATGCTATTATCCTATGGAAAACCCGTAAGGGTCTCTTCGGGGACGGGGGCAGAAAAGATTACGGATGAAGATGCCAGGACATGGTGGAAGGCCGCATTTGCGGGAGCAGACGAATGGGCGGAGGTTGGCCTTGGGGAAACTATGGATGTCAGGGCAGTACAGGTCAATTTTGCAGATGACTTTCCTTTAATGAGAATGGCATTATGGAAGGCCGGGTTCAGAAAGTCAGGTAAAGGGAAACAGAGATTGCATACAGAGACATGAGAATGGAGGAAAAAGCGATATATGGGAAAAGACTATTTTGGTTATGGGGATAAGGTATGCGTGGTGACTGGAGCTTCATCCGGTATGGGGCAGTCTGCTGCCAATATACTGGTGGAATTAGGCGCCAAAGTTTATGCAATGGATATGAAGGAATGCAGGGTGCCCGGGATTGAGAAGTTCGTTAAGGTAAACCTGGCAGATAAGGATTCCATTGATGCGGCATTTCTGCAGATACCAGAAGAAATTGATAATTTCTTTGGCGTTGCCGGGCTGTCCGGTGTCAAGACAGACTATATGACGACCTTCAATGTCAATTATACGGCCAATATGTATATAGGGGAATATTACTTGAAAGACAGGATGCGGGCAGGAGGTGCTATTACATTTGTATCGTCCATGTCTGGAATTGCATGGAAAGAGAATAGGGACGAATGCGACTATGTTCTTGGAATCAAAGATTGGGATGGCATACAGAAGCGGATGGGGGAACTGATCGGGAAGGATTTTCCCACGACCCATGCCTATCTGTATTCAAAGAGGCTTGCAAATGCATATGCCTGTGAGGCATCTATTAAGTTTGCCAAGCAGGGTGTGCGTGTAAATGCGGTGCTTCCTGGAAGTACGGACACGGGAATGAAAGATGAGTTTGCGACCATGGCAGGCAGCCTGGACAACATGATCAAGGATGCAGGATTGGCGGGAAGGCTGGCTGAAAGTGATGAGATAGGATATCCGCTTGTCTTTTTAGGGAGCCGAATGGCATCTTTTATCAGCGGAGCAGAACTTATCATCGATTATTGCGACAACGCAATGAAGAAGCTGGGAATGAAGCCGGAATTATGCGGCGGAAATGCATTTTAAAATAGTATAGGGAAAGAGAGGTAAATCATATGGCAAAAATATATGCCACAAAATCTCCTGAGATGAGTGAGAGAGAAAAAAAGAATATGGAGCGTTCCCGCAGGATAGCCACACAGGGAATGGTACTGCTGGAAAATGACGGGACACTGCCGCTCCAAAACGTCAGAGGAAATATTGCACTTTTTGGAAGCGGCGCACGCCGCACCGTAAAGGGGGGCACTGGATCCGGGGATGTGAACAGCCGTATGGTGGTCAATGTGGAGCAGGGAATGAAAGAAGCAGGCTTTATGGTCACTACAGGGGATTGGATGGACCGCTATGATACCTTGTGCGAGAATGCCATGGCCTCCTGTACGGAAAGCTTTAAGGCTGCTCTGGCGGAAAAGGGAACGGAGGCAATCAAAGATGCACTGTCGAATCCTTATAAGGATCCGGATGAGCCGCAGATAACGCAGGAGGATATCCGAAATTCTCAAGCGGATACAGCAGTTTATGTGTTAGCCAGGAATTCAGGGGAGGGAAAGGATCGCAGTCTGGCACCCGGCGACTATGAATTGTCGGAAAATGAGTGTTACAATCTGGAAAAGATAACGGAAGCTTATAAAAAGGTAATTCTCGTACTCAACGTGGGAGGGGTAATCGATACAAAATTTATTCGCGGTCTAAAGGGTATTAACGCGGTTCTGCTGATGAGCCAGGCGGGAAACATTGGCGGCTATGCGCTGACGGATATCCTGACGGGGAAAGAAACCCCCAGCGGACACCTGGCTTCTACGTGGGCAGAGAATTATTCCGATTATCCATGCTCCAGTACATTCAGTTATTTGAACCATGACCTGGATGATGAATATTATGGGGAAGGAATCTATGTGGGTTATCGATATTTTGATTCTTTTGGGATCAAACCGGCCTACCCCTTTGGATATGGTCTGTCCTATACCACGTTTGCCATCTCCCTGGGCTGCGCGACACTGATGAACAACCATGTGAAGGTTCTTGCGGAAGTGAAAAATACGGGTTCTGTGTTTTCCGGGAAAGAAGTGGTGCAGGTATATTATTCCGCACCGGAGGGGAAGCTGGAAAAGCCGTATCAGGAACTGGCTGGTTTTGTAAAGACGAAAAAGTTGTACCCGGGGGAGGTACAGAAGGTTGAAGTCACATTTCCTATTGTTTCCATGGCTTCTTATGACGAGGAGAGAGCTGCTTTTATCCTGGAACCAGGGGAATATGTCATCCGTCTGGGCAGCAGTTCCAGGGACACTCATGTGGCGGCAGTTTTGGAACTGGACCGGGAGGTGGTCGTAGAGGAACTATCCAATCGCATTAGCCTGGACTGCAGCATGACAGTATTGTCTGCCAAAGGTGTAAAGCCTTATTCTTACATCGGCGAGGAGACGGAGAAGAGGGAAGCAGGGAAAATTGAGATCATTGCAGCAGGAATTCCTGCCAGGAAGGCTCCGTTATACAGTGGGACGCAGACAGAGATTCCTGCAGAGCAGGGAGAGAAAGTTACATTGGATATGGTCAGGCGGGGAGAAGCCTCTCTTGATGCGCTTGTAGCCCAGCTGACAGTGGAAGAAATGGCGGATCTCTGCGTGGGCACGGCCAGGGGCGGATTTGGTAGTGTTTCCATCATCGGTGCGGCATCCACGGCCTGTCCGGGGGCAGCAGGGGATACTACCTCAGCTTTGCTTGACAGTCGAAAAGTGCCGAATATTGTGCTGGCGGATGGGCCTGCCGGACTGCGTTTATCAAAGTCCTTTGTGGCGGACGCACAGGACAATCCGATTCCGGGGCTGGGAGAGTCTGCACTGGGCGGCCTGGAGCTTTTGCTGAATATTCAAAAGCCGGAACGTCCCGCGGATGCGGTGGATTATTATCAATACTGTACGGCAATCCCCATTGCCACAATGCTGGCCCAGACCTGGGATATGGAAGTTGTTGAGGAGGCAGGCAGTATCGTGGGAGGGGAGATGGAGGAATTTGGTATATCTTTATGGCTTGCTCCGGGAATGAATATTCATAGAAATCCTCTCTGTGGACGGAATTTTGAATATTATTCGGAGGATCCTTTTGTTTCCGGAAAATGCGCCGCAGCAGATACAAAAGGAGTGCAGAAGCATTCCGGATGCGGCACCACCATCAAACATTTTGCCCTGAACAACCAGGAGGACAACAGGCTACACTGCAACGCACACTGTAGGGAGCGGGCAATCCGGGAGATTTACCTGAAGGGCTTTGAAATTGCCGTGAAAGAATCACAGCCCCTGGCGCTCATGAGTTCTTATAATCTGCTGAACGGTATCCATACAGCTAACCATTACGAACTTTTGACCGCGGTGTGCCGGGATGAATGGGGATTTGAGGGAATTGTCATGACAGACTGGGGGACAACCGGCGGTGGCGGCATTGATCTGGATGGAGAAACCAAATATGGATTTTCCAGTGCGGCGGGATGCATCAAGGCAGGAAACGACCTGATCATGCCGGGCAGCCAGAAAGATGTGGAGACAATTGTCCAGGCAGTGACGACTGCGGATGACAGTGTGGAATATCCGCTTACCAAAGGGGAGCTGCAGGCATGTGCAAGGCGGATACTGGAAACTATCCTGAAGTGCTCTCACGAAGATAAGTAAAACAAAAAATTTTATAAAATAAAAACACTCGTGATAGTTTTGCAGCGTAAAAACTCATAACATAGACCTATAAAGCAGAGAAGTCTGCTTTCAAACAAACTAGAGTAAAACATATAAATCAAGGAGGAAAACATGAAAAGAAAAATTAAGTTACTGGTCATCTTGATGCTGGTTGCCACGATGAGCCTTTACATGCTTACAGCCTGTGGCGACGATGAGCCTGAGACCAATCCCGACGCTGTCAATGATGGCAGTGGCGATATCGGTGAAGAAAACTCCGAACCTGCTTATGTGGGGCTCTTCACCTACACCAAAAATTCAGATGGAGCAATTAACAGCGCGTATCTGAATCTCCACGAGGATGGTACGTTCTATTTCGCTAGCGATTTCCTTGCACAGGACAATGTCGGAACTTATGAGTATAATGCTGACAAGAGTCAGATCACACTTGACGCACAGCTTGAACAGGCTCTTTCGGGAACATATGATGTGGTCGTCGAGGACGGCAATGTTGTTATTAAAGACATCAGGTACTTTTTCTGGGAAGGCGAGTGGCTTGGTGATAACTTCACCTACGATACGGTCAGCACAAATCCCGTTGAACAGCCGATAGAGATTGTATCTTTCTACATTCAGGAAGATAAGGATGCCCATCTGACATTCTTTACGGGAAACAGATATGAACTCATTGTTACGGATCCTGAAATCATCAGTTCCGGTACTTACACTGAGTCGAAAGACGGAAACGCCACGGTTTATACACTTACAGATACGCTGAATGGTGAAAGCGCAGCCTATACCTTTGCTGCAACCTATATGGAAGCGGACGGTTATTCGGACCTTCTTTTGAAAGGTACGGGAATCGATGATGCAGGTATACAGTTCGTTTACAACACTGAAAAAGAAATCGCATCAATTTTCACGGGTACGGCTGCTCATGGTGAGGGAGATGCGGCTACAACCGAGACAGTCACCTTGACCCATTATGCGGATGAAACATTTGAAATTGAGTTTACCACATGGGGAGATTTTCCTGCAACTGCCACAGGTACATACACCACCGATTATGCGGCGTGGGAGATTTCTTATGACATTGCAGACGGTGTGGGAAAAGATTATATTACCGCACTTGAAGGTGCGATCAACTCTGAAACCTATGAAACCACGATCAATGTGACGATTAGTAACGAGGAAGCTTTTCTTGAGTATAGCGTTGAATTAACGATGTTTAACCCTGTGCTTGCATCGGGAACAGGTACAGTCGAAACCAATTTTTACAACACGGAAGCAACAGAAACCGTTACCGTGAAATATTTTGAGGATAACAGGTTTGAACTTGAATTCACTACGATGGGTGAATATCCGGCTACGGTCAGCGGTACATATTCGGAAGATTATGGTGCGAAGACGATTGCCTACACGGTCACAGATGGTGAGGGTGCAGATTGTGTCACTTCCATCTCTGGAATCTTCGACGACAGTTGGGCCACTGTTATCAGTATCACCATCACCACGCAGGCTGGGGAATACGAAGCTGAAGTGATGATTACTCCAAATATGTGATTTCCATGGCAGTAAGAAGAGCGAATCCGAATCAGGTGCTGGCTTCGCTCTTCTTTTTAAAAGGAGGATTGATCTATGAACAGTGAAATTGCTAAATCAATGATTCCGCCGCGGCAGGAGAAGAAAAAGAAGAGAGCGGAAGTGTTCGTCAAGGATATGAAGAAGAATTGGCAGCTGCATTTGATAGCGGTTCCCGTCATTCTGTTCTTCCTTGTTTTTTCTTATTTCCCGATGGTGGGTATTGTCACCGCTTTTATGAATTATCGTCCGACGCTTGGCATTTTCGGCAGCAAGTGGGTATATTTTGATAACTTCGCGAAGTTTGTCAGCGACCCGGCTTTCTGGCTTGCTCTTCGGAATACTGTCGTGATGGCGCTTCTCAATTTAAGCTTTGGCTTTTTTATTCCGATTATTTTCGCTTTACTGTTGGCGGAACTCAGGACAAAGTGGTTCAAAAGAACGCTGGAAATCTGTTCCTATATGCCAAACTTTGTTGCAGCAGTAGTTGTATGTAATCTCGTGATCAATATGCTGGGGGACAATGGCATTATCACAAATCTCTTTGTGTTCTTCGGTATGGAGCGGGAAAATATGCTTGCAAATCCCAATAATTTCTGGGCAGTCAACACAACCGTCGTTCTCTGGCAGAGCATGGGATATGCGGCAATCGTATTCACGGCGGCAATCGCAGGTGTGAATCAGGATCTACATGAGGCTGCGGTTTTAGACGGTGCGAACAGATGGCAGAGAGTATGGCATGTCACGCTTCCCGCAATCCTTCCCATGATAATCACGATGTTCATTCTCAAAGTAGGACTGATGTTCTCGACAGGTTTTGACAATATTCTTCTCCTCTACATGCCCATGACGCAGGAAAAGGCGGATGTGATTTCTACCTTCGTCTACCGTACGAGTGTGGGCGGCGGCAACGATTTTGGTTACGCTGCGGCAGTCGGACTCTTTCAATCCATTATTGCCACCGCACTGCTTCTTGGCTCCAATTGGCTGAGCAATAAAGTTACAAAGAGTTCACTCTTTTAAAGGAGGAAAAGAAAATGGTAGAAAGAAACTCACCCTCGAGAATCATATTTATGATAATTACTTCAATCCTGTTGACTGGCGTTGCTTTCCTCTGCGTCATTCCCATGTGGCATGTCATCATGTCATCCGTCTCTGATGGTTATTCCCTGTTCACTGACAGAGGACTTCATTTGATTCCGGCAGGCAAAGTAAGCTTCGAGGGCTACAAACTTGTTTTTGGCATGAAAGAAGTATGGATCGGATACCTGTGGACGATTATCTATGTTGTAAGTTCCACGGCCTGTGGACTTCTTCTGACATTGTTCGGCGGCTACTATCTCTCAAAAAAGACATTATGGCAAAAACCTGTCAGCATCTTCGTCCTGATGACGATGATGTTCAGCGGCGGTCTCGTTCCAACTTACATGGTCATTCATTCCCTTGGTTTAGTCAACACACCGTTTGCGGTCATCATCCCCGGGTGTACGAACGCGATCTTTATCATGATGGCTACAACGGCATTCCGTCAGATTCCTGCCTCTATTGAGGAAGCGGCCAAGATTGATGGCGCCGGACATTGGAAAATCATGTTTCAGATCAGCTTTCCGATGGCAAAAGGCATTATGATGGTCGTTGCAATGAATTGCGTCGTCTTTCAATGGAACAACTGGTTCAATCCATCGATCTATCTGGCGAACAACCGCGCGATTTGGCCGTTGCAGCTTGTCATTAAGGATTTGATGACGGTTTATTCGGAAGGTAATATTTTGGCCAGCAGTAATATTAATTTTGACCTGTTCACGATTACCTCCGTACTCAGCGTAATCTCTTCCGTACCCATTCTCGTAGCCTGCCCGTTCTTCCAGAAATATTTCGGAAATATGACGCTGGGCGGCGTGAAAGAATAAAAGTAAAAAACAATGGAGAGGAGAAATACTATGAAACATTCTATAAAGAAATTGGTTGCTCGTTTGACCATCGCCTGCACGGTGATACTTACGGTTCTTGTTTCCTCTGGCTGCGGCAGTTCGAAAGATTCGGATGTCTTTACAATCTGGATGGGTTCGAACGCAGGAGTCATGGAAAATTACAAGGATCTCGCTGAAAATCCTGTTGTAAAATATCTGGAATACAAATTCGACATTCAGTTCGAGTTCATCACGCCGCCTTCGGGAAGCGAGACGGACAACTTCACCACGACGACAATAAGTGGTGACAAGCTTCCTGATGTCATGGAGCTTTCTTATTACAGCGGTGCGACCGTCGATCTCGTTACCGATGGCATTGCCGTAGATCTTACGGATTATATCTATCCGGGCGAAGGGGAGTGTTTCTTCCCTTATACGAAGGCATTCCTGGATGTAAATCCGGATGTAAGGGATGATGTCCGTACTCTGGATAATCACTACTACGCGCTTTATACTGTCACTGATCCGGAGGGCAATCCTCCCTGGGGCGGCTATCTGTACAGAAGAGATCTTCTCTTAAAATATGCAGGCGAGGAAGACAGCTTTACGCTTGACGGAAAGACGGTAAATCCTGCGACATGGTCAGACGGCAGCGATGTGGTTTTCCCTTCCGGAGCAAACGCGCCTGACCTCATCTCCGACTATGATTGGCTGTTTCAGATTCTCAAGAGAGCCAAGGACGCAGGTGAACTCAATTATGTGACAACGCTCTACTATCCCGGTTATCTTGAGACGGGCGATCTCGTCTCCGCATTCGGTACGGTGCCGACCTGCTACAAAGTAGTAGAAAATGGAAAGACAGTAGTAAAATATGGCGGCGATTCTGATGAATTTAAGGCATATATCGCAAAGATGAAAGAATGGTACGATGCGGGATACATTGATACGAATTTTACCACCCACACCAACGATATGTTCTTCTCAATCGATTCTGAGTCGTATGCGGTGGGAAAAGTCGGCTGTTTCTATGGTATGACGGGGTTCCTTGGGGACGCGCTCAGCGCAGCAAGCGGAGGTATAGCACCAGCGACAATGGATCTGCGTGCTGCCTATATGCCTCGTCTTTCAAAAGATATGGAACCCATGGGATTCTATAAGGATACAAAAATCAGCAGAAGCTGGATGGTCACAACTTCCGCGATGAAGAAGAATTACGAAAAGCTCTTCGCAGTACTTGACTATCTCTATAGCCCTGAAGGTTCCCTGCTGGTTAACGCCGGACTAAACAGAGAGCAGTATGCAGAAATGATCAGTGCGGGAGTGACGGGCTTCTGGGATACGACTGTAGCGCTCAATGAAGAGGAGCAGGCAATTCTCGGCATATCGGAAACCTCTGCAAAGCTTTCCGAAGTCGGAGTTTATTACTACAATGAGCGGGTAGGTGCTAATTTGTTTTGGCAGGATATTGAAACAAATCCGAGCCATGGAAACACCATTGTTTCAGCGTCCGCACAAATTTTCTGGGGAAATAACGGTACCAGCAAGATTAAGAGGATCTATGATTCCGAAGCAATCCATGAAGCGCAATACGAAATCTGGTCGAAGTACGAGCCTGCCGCGAATATCTCTACAAGCATAACAGCTAAGCTTTCTACCGAACAAAATGCAGACTATGTTATCAATTATAAAGCCCTGTCCAATTTCCTTGCAACCGAAGTTCCAAAGTTTATCACGGGTGCAAAATCCCTTGATGAGGACTGGAAGTCTTTCTGCAATAATCAAACTTTGAAGGGCAGCGCAAAAAATGTCAGTTATCTGCAGGAGGTCTATAACGCGTTGGAAAGTAATTGATGCGGCATTACACATGGTCAGATTGTAGAAATTAGAGAGGTTTGTTATGACAAATTTTAATCGGGATTGGACATATTCCTGCGAGGGAAATGCCAGTAAAATCAAAGTTGATCTGCCCCACGACGCAATGATCGAGGCAAAGCGCTCAAAGAATGCGCCGAGCGGCGCTTCAGGGGCCTATTTCGAGGGCGGTATCTATCGCTATATGAAAGAATTTGATGTGCCTGCGGGGTGGAAAGAGAAGAATGTCTACTTCGAATTTGAAGGAGTGTACAGAAAAGCACGTATCTATATCAATTCCCTGCCTGCCTATGAGTGGGCATACGGCTATACGGGTTTCTCATTCTGTGCGGACGAGTTTCTACGCTATGGAGAGAAGAATGCGATTGAAGTGGTTGCGGACAATTCCGAGCAGCCTAACAGCCGCTGGTATACGGGCGGCGGTATTTACCGCCCCGTATGGCTGCATGTCAAAAATAAAACGCATTTTGAACTTGACGGTGTGACCGTTGAGACAATCTCCATCCATCCCCCAACGGTGAAGCTCACTGCAAGGAAAACCGGCGGCGATGTTTCATTCTCGGTTTTGGATGAGGGGAAAGAGGTTGCATCTCTTTGCGGCGAAGGAAATCTCGTTCTTGAAGGTGCGAAGCTTTGGAGTGCGGAAAATCCTAATCTTTACACTTTAAAGGCATCGCTCATGGAAAACGGCGAAATTGTAGATGAAGCAGAGATTGCCTTTGGTATCCGGGAAATCAAATGGTCTGCGCAGGGATTCTTCGTCAATGGAGAGAATGTCCTGTTGCGCGGTGGCTGTGTTCACCATGACAACGGCATCCTGGGGGCAAGAGCTTATGCGGAGGCGGAGGAGCGAAAAGCGCGGATCATCAAGAAAGCGGGATTCAATGCGGTGCGTTTCTCCCATAATCCCTGTTCCAAAGCATTTGCCTCCGCTTGTGATAAAGCAGGTCTATACCTCATTGATGAACTTTCGGATATGTGGTATATGCGTAAAAAGAAATTTGACTATGCCCTTGACTTTGAAGAGTGGTATGAAAGGGACATTGCATCAATGGTTGCAAAAGATTTCAATCATCCGTCCGTTATTATGTACTCTATCGGAAACGAAGTCAGTGAACCCTATGAACAGAAGGGAGTGGATATGGCGAAGAAGCTCGTTGAACTTTTCCACTCTCTGGACAGGCACCGTCCCGTGACGGCAGGTATAAACCTTTTCATCATCAACAATGCGGCAAAGGGGAAGGGACAGTACAGCGAAGAAAAGGTCGAAGAGGACGCAATTCCAAAGGCGCAGGAAGAAAAGCCTACTTCAAGTACGCTTTTCAACATGATTGCAAGCTCTGCCGGCTCATCTATGAACAAGATGGCGAACTCCGGCGAAGTGGATCGGATTACAACGCCGGTGTTGGATTGCCTTGATATCGCAGGATATAATTATGCTTCAGGAAGGTATGAAATGGAGGGGACGAAACACCCGAACCGCATTATCTTCGGAAGCGAAACGTTCCCTCAGGATATTTATGCGAATTGGAAGAAAGTGAAGGCTCTGCCTTATCTGATTGGTGATTTTATGTGGACGGCGTGGGATTATCTTGGAGAGGTCGGCCTTGGCGGATGGAGTTATGAACCGCAGTACGGTATGACGTTTGGAAAACCCTATCCGTGGATTCTTTCGGACAGCGGAGCGATCGATCTGATCGGTACAATCGGTGCTGAAGCAAAATATGCTGCCATCGTTTGGGGACTTGAGAAAAAACCCTATATCGGTGTGCGGCCAGTCAACAAGAACCCAAAGAAACTTGTCAAGCAAGTGTGGCGTGGCACCAATGCCATCGAAAGCTGGTCATGGAAAGACTGCGAGGGAGCAAAGGCTGAAATAGAAGTTTATTCGGATGCGACGTTCATCGAACTGTATTTGAACGGGAAAAAATTAGGCAGAAAAAGAGTGAAAGAGTGTAAAGCGCTCTTTAAGACGAAGTACAGAGCGGGAACGCTTACGGCGGTAGCCCTGGATGGCGCAAAGAAAGAGATTTTTCGCTCGGAACTCAAATCCGCTGCGGGAAAACTGCGCGTCATGCTT
>JAAVAG010000149.1 GCA_014804185.1 Lachnospiraceae bacterium | reverse complement strand
GAATTTCAGCAGATCCCTCAGCATTGTAAACCTTTCCTCATCTGTCATGGAATCCGTGACAATATAATTGGAGCTGCTCCATTCTTCTTCGCGGATAAAGGTTGACAATTCTTTCCGTTCTTCTTCCGTGAAATTATTCTGCATGGATACGGCCGAAATAATCTCGGACATTTGCTCTGCAACGACATTTTGCAGATCCCGGAGCGCGCTGATCTGACCTTCTACGATTTTGATCTGCGCGCTGATATCCTGTATTGTGTGATAGACCGGAAGATATCTGGTGGCGTAAAACGGACTGGAGGGATCTCCGTGTCCCGCTTTCATAGACACAGCCTGCCGCTGTTCATATGCGGCCAACTGTTCTTTCAGCGGCTGCAGACCATATTCTGTCCAGTCTGTACTTCCTGAGACGGAGGGCATTTTCTGATGGTCAAGAAAATGGATCTGGGTGTAGTAATCCTGATATTGCGACAGGAGAGGCGTATAGGCAGGCAGCAGGGATTGTCTCAGCTTTACCCATTTGTTATATGCGTCATACAAATTGTGGCTCATGAATTCTGTGGAATTATAATAGTCAAAATTATAGATCCTGTCATATCCCATATTGATCTCACGGATCGTCAGGTCGTCGGAGCCTGTTATGGTCAGGCAGGTCTTAATATTGTCCGTGGTGCACGAGAGATCGGTGCTTTTCAAAAGATTGCAGTACGACACATGGATATTTGTGTCTTTGCCGACAGTGTCTTCGGTGTAAATATTGACCGTATTATGCAGAGTGTCAAACAGGAAGAAACAGGCAAATGCTTCCGCTATGTCATTGTTTATGAAAGAATAGATGTCCTGCCTGCTGATTTCAAAACTTCGCTGCATGGTCTGGAGAGAAGTGTCAACATGACCTATTGTCCAGTCCGGGCATTTTTCCAATACGAGATGGAGCAGACTTTTGTCTTTTTCCTGAATATTGTAAAGTTGCACCCCGTCTATGCTCCAGGCGGTTCCCATGTTGATGGAAAATTCTTCCAGATATTTCTGTGCGAGCAGGCATTCATAGCTTTTTGCCGTCACTGTTTTATATTCAAATTCCGTATCCTCAGACTGAATGTTTACGGATGTAATGGAAAAGAATCCCACATCGGGCAGAAGGATGTACTTCATCACGTCCACAGCGTCGTAATAAGGGTTCTTTTCGTTATCAAGATAAAGATATGTTGTAAAATGGATTTCGTCCATATCATTGAACTTACAATCCATGCTTTTTTCGGTACACCGCAGCGTGCCGATGCGTTCTTTGTTTGCTTTGCACAATATAAAATCCGGCACAACAGGATGATCAAAAAAATCTCTGTTTATTTTCATTCCACAAACCCTGCCTTTCTTGGAACTCTGTATTTCATGAAAACAGTAACGTCCGAATCAGACACATATTCATTTTTGCCCGGAAGAAGACGGAACCATCCGAGATTGAAGTCATCCAGCAATGCTTCATGTGGCAGATCGGAAGAGAGAATCTGACGCCTGGAATCTATGGTGATTTTTTCATTTGCCTGGATGTGATTTATTTCCGAGATCCGCTTGTTGTCGCTCAGATTGGTGATGGATAAAAGTCCGGCGGAAGAGGGGATAAGAGAAACCATGGGATATACATAGTTGTTGAGATCATCCGTATTGTTGTAGATACAAAAATGCTGATCTGCTTTCGCATGAATGGTTATATTGTATTCTCCGGACCATGCGAAGCAGGAATCGCACTCCATATTCAGAATGATTCCTGCAACGTGCCCATCGGCGCGTTTATAAGAAACGCTGTTTATTCTGGCTTTATACCATAAGTCTTCCCCGGGCTTTTGTGTGACCGGCTTCAGCCACTGGTAGCCTTTGATGCCGGTCAGGAGACGCAGAACGGTTCTGCATTCTTTTTCGTCAAAATACAGATTGTCATAAAACACACACGGATTTTTCACCAGTGTGATCTGTGGTTTTAATTTATCGGAATATGTCTGTCCCAGATAGACGGGGACAGGGGTGTGGCCGATAAATTCTTCTATTGTAGATATGCTCATCCCGATGTCGTCCTCGGATTCGCCGTCATACAAAAAGGATCCGACTATGAAACCATAGTCGGATGCCCTGAAATTACCCAAAATCAAGTCATTATATAAGAGTTCTATTGTTGTCACCTGCTTTCTGTCAGAATTAGAATTTGTCTGCTGCAGCTTTTGGGATTATCTACCATAGGTAATCCCGTCATGCAGCCTGTTTACCAGTTTATTCACAGCTTTATCGGCAATAACCTCCATCTGTCTGATATCGGAACTGCCGACATTTCCCTCCACGTTGACAAGATTTCCGATCTGCACGGGAGTACTGTTATTTACAGTCCTGTTTACCATGGGTTTCATGATTCCTGCATTTTTCCATAGTTCCTCCGCTGTATTGAAGCGGGGCCACAGGGCGGGATCCAGTTTTGACTGTTCATACAGATGGTCGGTCTGTTCCTTGGTGAACACCTGACTGCCCTCATTTGCGACGGCATATCTGCCGTTTGACAGTTTATTAAGCAGCAGTTCATATCCGTTTTCATCTTTGATGAAGAGGTTGCCCCTGGTGGAGCGGGTGCCGCCAGCATAAGCCATTAGATTTATATTAACTCTATTGTTTGGTATTTCAATTAAGCCAGAACTGGATCCGCCGCCACCTGTCAATACATTGTTGCTGTTAGAGGTTGATCCAAGAAGACTATCAATGGCTGCTTTTGCGCGTCCTGCGGAATCCGTAATGCTATTGATGGAATTTACAATACTGCTGACATCATATCCGCGTTCCAAAGTACCAATCAGACTGTCCTGGAGGGCAAGCGTCATTGTCTGGAGATTTTCCTCACAGTAATAGGATGCGGCGAGTTCATTTACAAGGGCATCGGCCTTTGTGGAGAACATCCATGCAAGGGAGTCGGCAGTGGTATTTGCCTGTGCCTGCAGGTTCCATATTTCATTTTCCACGCCCATGATATTGCCGATAAACGCAGAGGTTCCCTGGGACAATACTTCGCCGTAGGATGCAATCGCCCGTTCGCCGGACTGCCAGGAAGAGATAAGGGAGTTGGATACGGACACGCCGTGCTGTGCGGCAATCCATGTGATTTCCTGCCCTACGAAAGACGCATTTGCCTTTACCGTCTCAAAGGACTGTGCCAGCATCGCCTCTCTGTCGTTCAGGGATTCTCTGAGGGTATCAATCTCCTCGTTACGGGTCTTTTCGTAGTCTTCATACTGCTTATTCAGGGCATCTTCCTGAACTTCCACAGAGTGCTGATATTGGGTTTCATCAAGGTCTGCCCTGGCATCTGCGAGCTGCTGTTCCAGCTGCTTTCTTTTTGCTACGGTTGCGGCTGAGGTATCGTTCTGCATGGCAGCTATCTGACGTTCCAGATCCGTGATGGATTTTGTTTTCTCCGCAATGGATTTTTCATAGTCGTGGAGATCTTTGGATGCTTTCAATGCTTCGATCTGTGCATCCGTCAGTTCCTTGTACGCATCAATTTCCTTTTCGATACCTTTGATCTGGTTCTCAATGCGCGTCTCGTTCAGATCCATAATGGCATCTTTGGCGGATTCTGTAGCCTTTACAGCATCCCACTGTGCGGAAGAAAGATCCGCCAGTTTATCAGCGTATTCGGTGGCGGAGTATCTGCCGGAAAGATATTGCCGGTTCAACTCGTCAATCTCGTTATTGTACTGCTGAATCTGGTACTGCGCCAGTTCATATTGCTGTGTGAGAAGACCAAGCTGTGTAAGTCCCTCTTTTGACCAGATGCCTTTTTCGTCTGATATTTCAAATTCATCAAACAGGTCTATCAGGTTAGAGATTTCTGAATCAAGATTAGAGAATTGATCTTGAATGCGGTTGAATATCTCTGTGTGTAGGCTGAGAAGTTCGTTGTCAAATTCTTCTACAGACTTTTTGCAGTCAAGGATGCTGCCGTCTACATCGGAAAGTGCATTCACCATCTCAAGCCATTCGTCGGTTCCTTTCTGTCAATCTGTTACTTTCACCATTACTGGTTACTGACCATATTATCATTGCGATATGGCGATATGTCATTTCTGGCATATTCTCACATTTTATTTTAATTTGGGATTATTTTGCGAGTTCGGACTGGATCTTCACCCTACATTGATAGGGTAGGGGAGTAACGGAACTTTATATGTTGCCACATAAAGTATTACAGTCTCTACGGATTCTGACTAAAAATAGTTTGACAGATACTTTTGCTGATATTACAATTAAGATCCTGTGCTACCTAAGTACGGTAGGACGGTTAGTCTTCCGCCAGAGAGTACAAGCTCTGTTTACATAGAAACCTTTCGGGGAATCTACGAAAGGAGGACTTATTGCATATGATAACTATTGAAACGATATATTATATTGTTGCGATTGCAGCAATTTTGTGCGGCGCATCATATAAGTTAGGATACGAAAATGGTAAGAATGCAAGAAAGTAACCGCCCTCGCCAAAGTACAGTTACTTTCTAGTTCTTACTAGGATTTAATTAAACTTCAAGGCTAACCGTTCTGCATTACGGGTAGCACTGTTTCATTTCTTGTAGTCATTATACAGTATTTAATTGTAAATATCAATACTTTTTAATCAGTCTTTCCACGGTCTTGTCCGTCCCATCGGATTTTAACCGTTATAGTTACTTTGTTTATCCTACATTACTGCAGGAGAGGGCAACAATTTACCCTTCCGGAACTAACGGCACTGCTCATCTGATTCACAAGCTGCGCTTTTTCATTCTCTAATAATTCTAATTGTTTCTTGGACTGGTCAATCTGTGCCGTGAAGAACGATTCTCCGATTGGTTCACCAGCTTCTTTCAGCAAATCGATCTGTTTGGAGATGAGATCCTTGCTGTCACCACGGAGATTGAATTGAGATTCAAAATCTTCCATGATATTGTTGAATTTTTCTAACTCAAGCTGACGGATTTCTTTCTCCAGTTTTGCGAGTTCTTCTTTGCAGGCGGAGATCTCATCTGCCCAGGACTGGTAATCCTTAATAGCTTCTACAACATCCTTATTACCGTCTCCAACAAAATCAGTTAAAGCCACAGCACCGTCTTTGACCCTCGATGCAATGTCTGCGGGAATCTTTGCAAACGCTTCGTTGGCTTTCTGGGTGTACATGGCAAGCGCATCGGTGTAGTTGTTGAATTTTTCTTCATTGATTCCTAACTGGGCATCTACGAGATTATTCCTGCCAAACGAACCGGATACGTTATCCATAGTAGTGTCAAGGTGGGAGAGTGCATCGTCCAGTATTTGTACACGCTCTTTGAAGAAATCTATTGTTTCAGAAAAGTCGGATTTGGCGGAGGATGAGCCTGAACCAGAACCGCCACCTCCCATAATAGAACCTGCGCCGACATTTGCATTGTCAAACAGCTTATTGATCTTATCAATATCAGCATTTGCCTTTCTCATAGCCTCATTCATACTGGACTGGGAAAGATCTCCAGATTTAACGGCTTCTGCCATACTTGCTTCTGCATCATCCAATTTTGCTCTGGCAATTGCTTCATAAGAATCAGCAAGCGCATAGTTTGTTGATGCCAAATATTCATTTGCCGATGCTTCATCTTGGATATTCTTCACGTTTTCGATGACGTTATTGATTGCCTGGACACGCATGTCATTAAGACGCGCACGGGTAAGTGCTTCCAGAGATTCTTTATCGAGAGTCAGATTACCCTTTTCATCTACCAGATAATCAAGCCAGTCGTCGCCTAAAGCAATTACAGATTGCAGGGTGTCGATGGAGAATGATCCATTTTCGTTGTACTCGTCAATTGCATCGTTTAGGGTTTTATAAGCGTTCTGGATAGTGTCGATGGATTCTGATATCTTGCCGAGGTTGGTAAGGTTGTTTTCGGCATCTTTCAGGGAGAAGATGTCGCCAAATGAAATGGGGTTTTCAATGTTTGATGT
>JAAVAG010000148.1 GCA_014804185.1 Lachnospiraceae bacterium | reverse complement strand
GAATCGAGTTTTACGACGAGGACGCCGTGGCCTCCTCCAAATCGCTCCTGCTCTCCAGAGGCTATACGGTTCATGACAAGAAATTTTAAAAATCTGCGCCGCTTATCCGCCGCTTTCCCTGACCGCCCGGATGACCGTGCGCATTTTTTCATAATCCTTTACACCGTCCGTCTCCACGCCGCTGCTGACGTCGATCCCATAGGGAGCAACGTCCCGCACGGCAGTCCGTATGTTCTCCGCACAAATCCCTCCGGCCAGAAAAAACGGTCTTCCGATATCCGAAAGGAACCGCCAGTCAAAAGAACTCCCGGTTCCTTTGCCGTTGTCCAGCACCAGCATATCCGCCTGAGAATCCGCCCAGGGGCCGATACTCTCCCGGCTGCGCATCTGAATCGCTTTCCACACCGGCGCGCCCGTCTCTTCTCTGATTCTGCGCACCGTCTCCTCCTCTTCATTTCCGTGAAGCTGGGCGATGTCTATCACCCCCTGCCGCAGCAGGGCGATAATCCGGTCCGGCTCCTCATCCACAAACACGCCCACCGCCTTTATCCCGGGCGACAGCATTTTTTTTAATTCCGCCGCCCGGTCAGGCGTCACAAGCCTCCTGCGCAGGGCAAAGACGAACCCGATATAATCCGGTTTCAGCCGGTTTGCATATGTGATATCCTCCGGCCTGGTCAGGCCGCATATTTTTATTTTCATCGTTATCTTTCCGCAGTCAGCCGGCAGGTCTCTCTGGCAATAGCCAGTTCCTCGTTGGTAGGAATGACCATAACCGTCACCTTTGAGTCAGGGGTGCTTATGGCGATATCCTCTCCGCGTTTCTGATTGGCAGCTTCATCCAGCGCGATACCCAGATAGCCCAGATACTCCTGACATATCATCTTTCTGACAAAATCGCTGTTCTCCCCGACGCCCGCGGTAAAGCAGATAACGTCCACGCCGTTCATGGCCGCCGCATAAGCGCCGATATATTTTGCCACCCGGTAGGCGAACGTCTCCATGGCATTTTTTGCCCGTGGATTCCCCTCCTTATAACCCGCCTCCAGATCGCGGAAATCGGAGGACAGATTCTCGGAAAGCCCAAGCACGCCGGATTTTTTGTTCAGGATCTGCATGATCTCATCAATATTTTTTCCCTCTTTGTGGGCAATGAACTCGATGATGGCCGGATCAATATCCCCGCTTCTGGTCCCCATGATCAGCCCCTCCAGCGGCGTCAGTCCCATGGATGTGTCCACACATCTGCCGTTTTGTACGGCGGACACGCTTGCGCCGTTGCCCAGGTGGCAGACGATGATCTTCAGATCCTCATATTTTCTGCCCAGCACCTCCGCCGCCTTTTTAGATACATAGGAATGGCTCGTTCCGTGGAACCCATATCTCCTGATCTTATATTTCTCATAATATTCATACGGCAGTCCGTACATGTACGCCTTGTCCGGCATGGTCTGATGGAACGCCGTGTCAAATACCGCCACCATAGGCGTCTCCGGCATCAGCTCCCTGCATGCGTCAATTCCGATCAGATTGGCAGGGTTATGCAGCGGCGCAAGGTCGTTGCACGCCTCGATAGCCCTGATCACCTCGTCTGTGATAACCGTGGATGAGGCAAATTTTTCCCCGCCGTGCACCACGCGGTGTCCCACGGCGCCGATCTCGCCAAGATCCCCTACCACGCCTGTCTCCTCATCCGTCAGCGCTGCCAGCACCAGCCGTATGGCGTCCGTATGATTTTTCATGGGTGTTACCGTTTCCTGTTTCTGTCCCTGGACAGCATGACCCTGGGCAGAACCGCCCAGCGGTGTATATACGAGTCTGCTGCCCTCAATGCCGATCCTCTCACACAGCCCTTTCGCAATCACTTCCTCCGTCTGTGCGTCGATGAGCTGAAATTTCAGGGAAGAACTCCCGCAGTTGATAACCAAAATATTCATAATATATCTCCATGCCTCTCTCAATTTCTTTGTTGAAAAGAACCTTTTCAGATTAAGCAAGCTGTGCCTGCACGGCCGTCAAAGCCACAACGCCCACGATATCCTGCCAGGAGCATCCGCGGGAGAGATCGTTCACCGGTTTTGCGATTCCCTGGAGCATAGGCCCGTAAGCCTCCGCCCCTCCCAGTCTCTGTACCAGCTTGTATCCGATATTTCCCGCGTCCAGATTCGGGAAAATCAAAACGTTCGCTCTGCCGCCCACACTGCTGCCCGGCGCCTTGGACTTTGCAACGGAAGGAACCAGCGCAGCGTCCGCCTGCAGTTCCCCGTCCAGCACAAGATGCGGATACTGCTCGTGCGCGATTCTGGTGGCCTCCACCATCTTGTCCACCAGCGCATGCTTCGCACTGCCCTTGGTGGAATGAGACATCATAGCGATAATGGGTTTTGACCCCACCAGAGAGCGGAAGCTCCTGGCCGATGATTCCGCGATAGCCGCCAGTTCCTCCGCGGTGGGATCCTGATTCAGTCCGCAGTCCGCAAAGATCAGCGTGCCGTTTTCTCCCTGCTCTTTCACCTTGGTGTCCATAATAAAGAAAGCGGAGACAAGTTTTACGCCGGGAGCGGTCTTTAAAATCTGCAGCGCAGGCCGCAGGGTGTCCGCAGTGGCATGGCAGGCCCCCGCCACCATACCGTCCGCATCATTATTCTTTACCATCACGATGCCGAAAGTGAGATAATCGTTTAACAGAATTTCCCTGGCTTTCTCCGGCGTCATTCCCTTTGACTTACGCGTCTCGTACAGAATGTCCACATAGGTGTCAAGCTTGGACGTATCGCTGGGATCAATCACTTTCAGATTGTCCAGATCCACCTCCAGCCAGGTAGCGCCGTCCATGATCTTCTCCCTGTTTCCGATCATGATGATATCCGCGATATCCTCCTCCATGATCTTGGCCGCCGCGATCAGCGTCCTCTTGTCAGTGGATTCCGGCAGCACAATGGTTTTTTTGTCCAGCCTGGCCCTGTCCTTAATCGCGTCAATGTATGACATTGAAACCCCTCCTTTATTTTTACTTTTCAATTGATTCTGTTTATATTATACTAAACACAGTTTCTGCACACAAGGAAAAGATACTATAAAAAAAGGAATCCGATATGAATACAACCGGAATCATCGCCGAATACAACCCGTTCCACAACGGTCATCAGTTTCATCTGGAAGCGGCCCGCACAGACACGGGTGCAGACTTTCTTGTCGTGGTTATGAGCGGCTGCTACACCCAGAGAGGGCTGCCAGCCGTTATGGACAAGTTCCTTCGCGCCCGCGGCGCCCTGGAGGGCGGAGCGGATCTGGTGCTGGAACTTCCCCTCCCCTACGCCACGGGCAGCGCGGAATATTTTGCCGCCGGCGCCATAGCGCTTCTGGACAGACTCGGCGTAACGAACAGCGTTTTTTTCGGCAGCGAATGCGGGGACATCCATGCTCTGCGCCAGGCGGCGGACATCCTTGCCCGGGAACCCGAAAAGTACAGGGCCGCCCTGCAAAATAGGCTGTCCATGGGCGTCTCTTTCCCCGCCGCACAGGCCGCGGCGCTGGCCCGGACATGTCCCGCCGGACTCTGCGGCACGGCTGCGCCCGACTCCGAAACGCTGCTCTCTTCCCCCAACAACCGTCTGGGCATCGAATATATCAAGGCGCTGACCCGGAGAAATAGTTCCATCCGGCCCGTCACCGTTTCCCGAAAAGGAGCGGGCTATGATGACAGCCACCTATGTACGAAAGAAAACGACCAGGGCGTTCCTCTCAGTTCCGCCCTGGCCATCCGGCGCAGCTTATTCGACCAGAACAGCTGCCTGCAGGTGCTGGATCATATTCCGCCACATCAGCACCCGGTCTATCAGCAGGAATGGAATCGTTCTTTCCCCGTCTCCCCGGACGATTTCTCTCTGCTCCTGCACTATAAACTGCTCTCATCCACCCGGGATTCCATCGTCTCCTGCTGGGATGTCTCCTCCTCTCTGGCGGACAAAATATACAGCGCACTCCCCGGTTTTTCCACCTACATGGAATTCTGCGGCAGGCTGAAAAGCCGGGATATCACCCACACCCGCATCAGCCGCAGCCTGCTCCATATCCTGTTGGATATCCGCGCGGCGCACATTGAGGAATATATCTCCCGGGACTATATCTCCTATGCCCGCATACTGGGCCTCCGGAGAAGCGCCTCGCCCCTGCTGCATGCCATAAAAGAAAACGCCTCCGTCCCGCTGATCTCCAAACTGGCGGATGCCTCCCGCATCCTCCCTCCTGAGGCTCTTGAAATGCTTGCGCGGGATATCACGGCCTCCCATATTTACGAAGCCGTATGCGCCCGCAAGTTCCGCCGCCCCATGCGCAATGAATATGCCCGGGAACTGGTCATTCTTTAATTCTTAAAGCTGTGAATCGGCGCGGGAATTCTGCCTCCCCGGTTTACGAACGCATCACAGGAGAACGGATTCACCGGCATAACCGGCGCATATCCCAGCAGACCGCCGAATTCCACCTTTTCCCCGACGCCCTTGCCAATCACGGGGATAATACGGACCGCCGTGGTTTTCTGGTTGACCATGCCGATGGCCATCTCGTCCGCAATGATGCCTGATATGGTAGATGCCTTTGTATCCCCCGGTATGGCGATCATGTCCAGTCCCACCGAACAGACGCATGTCATCGCCTCCAGCTTTTCCAGCGTCAGCGCACCGGCTGTGACCGCGTCGATCATGCCCTGGTCTTCGCTGACGGGAATGAATGCGCCGCTCAGTCCCCCCACATAGGAGGAAGCCATGACGCCGCCTTTCTTTACCTGGTCATTGAGCAGCGCCAGCGCAGCCGTAGTCCCCGGCGCTCCCGCATATTCCAGTCCGATCTCGCAGAGAATGTCCGCCACACTGTCGCCGATGGCAGGCGTGGGGGCAAGCGACAGATCCACAATGCCAAAGGGAACGCCCAGCATCCGGGACGCCTCCTGGGCTACCAGCTGTCCCACCCGCGTCACCTTAAAGGCAGTCTTTTTAATCGTCTCGCACAGCACCTCGAAATTCGCGCCGCGCACTTTTTCCAGCGCGGTCTTCACCACGCCCGGACCGCTGACACCCACGTTTATGATCTTGTCCGCCCCCGTCACGCCGTGGAATGCCCCGGCCATAAAGGGATTGTCGTCCGGCGCATTACAGAACACCACCAGTTTGGCGCAGCCCAGAGAATCGCTGTCTTTTGTATACAGCGCCGTCTCCTTGATCATCTCTCCCATCAGTTTCACCGCGTCCATATTGATGCCAGTCCTGGTGGAACCCAGATTGACCGAACTGCACACCCTCTCCGTAGAGGACAGCGCCAGCGGGATGGAGCGGATCAGCAGTTCGTCCGCCGGTGTCATCCCCTTAGATACCAGCGCGGAATAACCGCCGATAAAATTGACTCCCACCTCATGAGCCACCCGGTCCAGCGTCCCGGCAATGGAGGCAAAATCCTCCGCCGTCCTGCATGCGGCCCCTCCCACCAGCGCAATGGGCGTAACGGATATCCGCTTATTCACAATGGGAATGCCAAACTCTCCCGATATCTCCTCCCCCACTTTTACCAGATCTTTTGCCGCCTCGTATATTTTGTGATAGATTTTGTCATTCAGACGCCCCAGATCTGAATCGATGCAGTCCAACAGGCTGATGCCCAGTGTGATGGTGCGCACATCCAGATTTTCTTTCTCTATCATCTTATTGGTTTCTGCCACTTCGTAACGATTTATCATATGAGCCTCCATGTCCCTCTCAGATTCTGTGCATCTGATCGAAAATCTCTTCTTTCTGGCACCGGATCACCACACCGATCTCACGTCCCAGTCCGGCCAGTTCCTCGGCCATATCGCCGTGCTGCTTGTCCATCGCGTTTGTATCCACAATCATCATCATGTTAAAATATCCCTGTACGATGGTCTGGGAAATGTCCAGAATGTTGATCCGGTTCTCCGCCAGATACGCGCAGACCTTTGCGATGATGCCAACGGCATCCTTCCCCACTACGGTAATAATCGTTCTTTTCATCTCTCACTTCTGTTCCTTTCTTTATTTTTACAGACAGATCCGCCCGCCGCCTGCAGGAATCTGTCTCTTTCTGATCCTCTCTCAGATGTGGATGACGGCTGACGGTTCACTGCGTTTGGCCACCATAATCTCAAAATCCTCCGCCCTGTAGGGGCAGTCCCCCATTGTAATTTCCATCCGCACCGACTCGTAAGCCAGTTCCGGCATATTATTCTCCTTGCTCAGATGTCCCAAAACAATTGTCTTTGTGCGGTCGCACAAAATCCGGTTCAGGAGTCTTCCCGAATTTTCATTGGAGAGATGCCCCTTTTCCCCCAGAATGCGCTGTTTCAGATAATAGGGATATGTACCTGCCAGAAGCATATTTTCGTCGTGGTTGGCTTCCAGCAGCAGGGCGTCCATTCCTTTCAGACATTCCACGGTATAATCATTGAACATGCCCAGATCCGTACACACCGCCACCCGCTTACTTCCATAGCCGATCCGATAGGCTACCGGCTGAGCCGCGTCGTGGGACACGGACATGGGCGTGACGGTCAAATCCTTGATGGTCATCCGCTGATCTGCCCGGATCTCCCGAAACAATTCCGCCTCCGGCGCATTTTTACACTTTAAAATCTCCCGGATCGTTCCCCGTGTGGCATAGATCGGGGCCTGATATCTGCGGCTGATTACCCCCAGGCCGCTGATGTGATCCGCATGCTCGTGAGTAATCAGTATACCGTCCAGATCCCTTCCGGTCAGTTCGAGTTTTTCCAGTCCCTCCTCCACTTTCTTTCCGCTGATTCCCACATCTATCAGTAAATGTGCTGCCTCAGAGCCCACGTAAATACAATTCCCGCTGCTCCCGCTGGCAATGCTGCATAATCTCATCTCATTCCTCCATGCCGCCCGCCCCGGGCAGGCATATTTTCGCTTCTGTGATCCGGCGCAGTCTGTCGTCGATCTGTCTGTATGCATCCTGCAGCGTGCCGCTGTTGTCAACAACAAAATCACATTCCCGGCGAAAAGCTTCCTCCGAAAGCTGCTGCTCCATAATTCTTCTGATTTTTTCCCCGGTATATCCTCTGCCGCTCTGCAGCCGCTTCTCGCGGACTTCCCTGTCCGCGTGGATATACCACAGTTCATCTACAATCTCCCGGTAACCCGTCTCGATCAAAAGCGCGGCCTCGATAAAGAAAAAATCCGTTCCCGGCTCTCTGCCCGCATCTTCTATCTCCCGGGCAAGGTATTCCTTTACCGCCGGATGAATGATGGCATTGACATTATGCAGGAGTGCCTGATCCGCAAAGATTCTGTCCGCCATCTTTCCCCGGTCGATCCGTCCCTCCGGATCCAGCACATCCGCACCGAGCAGTTTCACCAGTTCTGCATAGGCGGGCTGGCCCGGCTCCCTGACTTTGTGAGCTGCCTCGTCCGCCAGACAGATCCGGCATCTGTAATGCTCCCCAATATAGGAGAGCAGCTTTGACTTTCCCGCTCCAATCCCTCCGGTAACACCGATCAGATATACATTTCCTTTATTTTGCCTCATACCAGTTTTCTCCTGTGTGCAGATCCACCTCCAGCGTCACTGCCAGGTGGGCGGCATCTTTCATATTCTCCTCCAGAAGCCTCTGCACCTGCTCTTTCTCCTCGATCACGGTCTCGATCAGCAGCTCGTCGTGCACCTGCAGGATCAGCCTGGATTTCAGCCCGTTATCCCGCAGGGCTTTCCACACTCTGATCATGGCGATCTTGATGATATCCGCCGCCGTTCCCTGTATGGGAGAGTTCATGGCAACCCGCTCCCCGAAAGAGCGCTGCATAAAATTGCCGGAAGAGAGTTCCGGAACCGGCCTGCGTCTGCCAAACATGGTTGTGACGTAACCGTCTTTCCTGGCCTGTTCCACCGCCCGGTCCAGAAACGCTTTCACCCCGGGATAGGTGGCAAAATACTGTTCTATATAATCCGCCGCCTCTTTCTTGGTGATGCTCAGATCCTGACTGAGTCCAAAGGAACTGATGCCGTACACAATTCCGAAGTTTACCGCCTTGGCGTTGCGCCTCTGGAGATCCGTCACTTCCTCAAAGGGAGTGTGGAACACTTTTGCCGCCGTGATGCGGTGGATATCCTCGTCCATATGATATGCCTCGATCAGCTGCTCATCCCCGGACATGTGTGCCAGCACCCGCAGCTCGATCTGAGAGTAGTCCGCGTCCATCAGCACACACCCCGGCTTTGGCACAAAGACCTTGCGGATCCGCCTGCCAAGTTCCATCCGCATGGGAATATTCTGCAGATTCGGCTCTGTGGAGCTGATCCTGCCCGTGGCCGTGATGGTCTGATTAAAATTGCTGTGTATGCGCTCATCCGCGCCGATATAGGCCGCCAGGCCGTCGGCGTATGTGGATTTCAGTTTGACATATGTCCGGTATTCCAGAATATCCGCCACAATGGGATAGTCCGGGGCAAGCTTTTCCAGCACATCCGCCGCCGTGGAATATCCCGTCTTTGTCTTCTTTCCCCCGGGAATATGCATCCGTTCAAAGAGCACTTCGCCCAGTTGTTTGGGAGAGTTGATGTTAAAGTCTGTCCCCGCCGCGCTGTGTATAGCCTCCTCCAGCTGGGCGATACGCCCGGACAGCGCGTCTCCGTACGCCTTTAACTCCGACGGGCGCACCAGAACTCCCTCTTTTTCCATATCGTAAAGCACCAGGGACAGGGGCATCTCGATCTGAGTCATCAGCTGCGCCATTCCGGCGTCCGCCAGTTTTTGCCGCAGCACTTTTTCCGCTTTCCACGCCACGTACGCGCTGCGGCAGGCGTAGGCAATACAGACGTCGGGATTTTTCTCATAGATGTCCGACGGTCTTTCCTTTCCAAACACTTCCGCGTATCCGGGTACTGAAAGCCCCAGATGCTCCATGGCAATCGTCTCAATATCGTAATCGCTCTTCAGCGGATTCAGCAGATACGCCGCGATCAGGATATCAAAATACCGATCCGTATCCTCCCTGCACAAAGCGCCGTACTCTTTCTTGATATCAAATATACTGATATGATTCTGCCGGGACACCTCCGTCAGCCGCTCCTCCAGATAATCCTGTGTGATCAGGCCCTGCACCGGGATCAGAACCGTCCGTCCCTCCTCGCCGCAAAGCGCCGCCGCCAGCAGTTTCCCGTCCCGCAGCAGATAAAGGCCCAGTTCCTTTCCTTTGCATCCGCGCAGGTAAATGTCCGCCTCCGCCAGATTATCCAGCAGGCTGATTTTTCCCTCCAGCGGATCCTCCTGTTCCGGAACGGACTCAAATCTTCCCAGCATATTTTTAAACTCCAGTTCCTTACATAGGGCATACGCCTCCGGCGTAAAAAACCCCTCCGCCCTGGCCTGTGTATAATCCAGTTCAATATCACAGTCCGTTTTGATCGTCGCCAGCGTTTTGCTCAGATCCGCCAGATCACGGTTCTGTATCAGGGATTCTCTCACCGATTTCCCCTTGATCTCCTCCACATGGGCATAAATCCCCTCCAGGGAGCCGTACTGCGTCATCAGAGCAGTTGCCGTTTTCTCCCCCACCTTGGGCACGCCAGGAATATTGTCCGACGCATCCCCCATAAGCGCTTTCAACTCTATAAACTGGGTCGGGGTCACCTGGTATTTCTCCAGCACATCTTCCTCGTAATAGTCCTCGATTTCCGTCTTGCCCATTTTGGTCTTGGGAATCCGGATCTTGATATGTCCGGTAGCAATCTGCAAAAGATCCCTGTCCCCAGACACCAGGGAAACCTCCAGCCCTCTGCTCTCCGCCTTTCTGGCCAGTGTCCCCAGTATATCGTCGGCTTCCAGCCCGGCCCTCTCCATAATGGGAATCCGCATGGCCCGGAGCAGTTCTTTCATAACGGGAACCTGCGGGCGCAGTTCCTCCGGCATGGGCTTGCGGGTTCCCTTATATTCCGCATATAGTTCATGGCGGAATGTGGGCGCGTGCACATCGAATGCCACCGCCAGATAATCCGGTTTCTCCTCCTCCAGTATCTTAAAAAGAATATTCAGAAAACCGTATATCGCGTTGGTGTGCAGGCCCCTGGCGTTGCTCAGATCCGGCACGCCGTAAAAAGCCCTGTGCAATATACTGTGTCCGTCTATCAAAACCAGTTTCTCACTCATAAAATACCGTTCCCTTTCTTTCCCCCGCATCGTGTAAGGCAGAGGGATTTTCAGAATAAAAGCAGCCAGACGATGGCGGCAAGCCCCGCCATCGTAAAAACTTTCATCGTGATCTCTATGCATTTCAGCGTATTGTATACCGCGATGCTGCGATTGGCCGTCTCCATGCGCATCTCCACCTCTTTCGACAGGTCAAAGGCCGCCCCGTCCTCCAGACGCGCCATGCCCTCCATAACCAGGATCTGTATGGTCAGTTCCTCTCTGCATTCCTCGCAGCTTTCCGCATGTCTGATAAACTTTTTTAGATCTCTGTGTTCCAGCCTGTCCCCGATAAAATCAGGTATCCGTTTTTCAAATTCCTTACAATCCATGCATACCCCCTGCATGCCTCCCAGGCAGCATATACAGCCTGCAAGTTGCTAGAAACGCTCCAGCAGCCCTCTCAAGCCTTCTCTCTCATAGATCCCCTTGTAGTAGGACGCCTCCTCCTGAATGAGTTCGTCGATCACCTGCATCCCCAGCAGTTCCACCGGTCACTTGTCATCCGTCATCAGATAATTCCCCGGCTCATAGACAGTCAGTCTTCCGCTGATGCGCTCCATCAGATCTGCCAGTTCCCCCTCCGGCTGACGGCTTATATTGCTCTCCAGCACCGCCATCATATCGCCTGCATCGGAGGCAAACAGTTCCCGGTTGGTGGACCCCGTCACATCCACCGTATAAACATCCCGGAACACCGCAGATATGGTATCCGCCAGATATTGGTTGATATTACCCTCCCGTGTGCCGCGCATATTCATATTGACTACCATGACGCCGCCCTCCGTGAGATGCTCTTTCACCAGCGTAAAAAATTCCACCGACGACATCTGGAACGGAATTGTGATATCCTGATAGGCATCCACCATAATCACGTCATACTTTTTATCGCAGGCATTCAAAAACGCCCTGCCGTCGTAAGTAGTCACCCGGATATCCTCCGGCAATTCAAAATATTCTCTGGCAAGGAATGTGATCTTTTCGTCGATCTCCACGCCCTCCACATAGATATTGTCAAAATATCTTTGGCACTGCAGAGCATATGTGCCGGTTCCCATGCCCAGTATCAGCATGTCCATATTTTCCCTGTCGTTGACTCCCGCCATAAAGGGCGCCAGCATGGCATAGTCGTAATACATCCCGGTGAGTTCACCGGATTTTTTCAGAATGGACTGCACGCCAAACAGCACATTGGTGGACAGGATCACACTCTTATCGTCCTCTCTCACCTGCAGATAATTGTACACGGATTCCCCCTCATATGTCAAATCGTCTTCCCAGAATGCAAAGCTGTCCGACCAGCCGAACAGACAGCACAGCAGAAAAAGTACCGCTCCTGCCGCCGCTCCTGCAGTCACGCGCCTGCTGCTGATAAAATAGATCAGCGCCAGAAGCAGCAGGATTCCGCCGAAGATCAGAAATGTGATGGAGGTACCCACCGCCGGGATCGTCACAAATGTGGGCAGAAAAGTTCCCAGTATACTGCCGATGGTGTTCGCGGCTCCAAGTGTTCCCACGGTCTTCCCGCTCTCGTCCAGACTGTCCACCGTGTATTTTACCAGAGAGGGCGTAACCGTCCCCAGCAGAAACAGCGGAAACACAAAGACGACCATACACGCCGCAAAAGCCGCCCAGATCAGAAAATACTGATTCACTGAGAAAATCAGCACTGCCGATATTCCGAGAATAACATATTTCCCTGCCAGCGGAATGGCTCCGATCCACACTGCAGCCACGATCATGCGCCGATACAGCCTGTCCGGATCCGGATTCTTGTCCGCCGCCCTTCCCCCATATATATTTCCCAGCGCCATGGCGATCATGATCGTGCCGATAATGATTGTCCAGACGATTTGAGAAGAACTGAAATAGGGAGCCAGCAGTCTGCTCGCCCCCAGTTCCACCGCCATGACCGACATTCCCGCAAAAAATTCCGTCATGTACAGATATGTCTTGTTTTTTAATACCGTGCGTTTTTCCATTTCCAAGATGTCCTCCAAAAAGAGAGTTTGATTACAGATCATCCATAGTATAACATTTTCCAACGCATGATACAATCAACACCGCATCTTTTCTTTTCCTATATTTACTCCGCATTTATCCGAAAGATCCGTTCGGTGTTTCTTTTCGCATTTTCTGCCAGTTCCTCCTCTTCCACCTTCATGTATTTCGCAAGTTCCCTGACGACATATTTGATATTCTGCGGAACATTTGTACGGTCAAGTCCGGACACATTTTTCGGCGTCAAATACGGCGCATCCGTCTCCACCAGAATCCTGTCCAAAGGAATAATATGCACCGCGCCGCGCAGTTCCTTTGCACGGCGGTCATCACAGATCCAGCCGGTTATCCCAATCGAAAAGCCCATCGAAAGATATTTATCCAGCGTTGCTTTGTCTCCCGTAAAGCAGTGCACAACCGATTTGCTGCAGATATCAGGATGATTTTTGAATCTTTTTATAAAATCACCAGCTGCGCTCCGTTCATGAAGAAACAGCGGGCGGCCAAGCTTTTCCGCCAAAACAATATGCTTTTCCAGACATCTGATCTGATTCTCTTTCGTGGAAAACATCCGATCGTAATCCAGACCGCATTCTCCCACGGCAACCATCTTCTCATTTTCGGAAATCAGCCGATCAATAAGCCGAAAGTCCTCTGCTCTGGCACGGTCCGCATTATGAGGATGTATCCCTGCTGTTCCAAAAGCATCATGCTTCTTTATAAATTCATTGATTTCCCTGTTTTCTTTTGTATCTGTTCCAGTCAGAATGCAGCGCACTCCGTCCTCCTCAGCCTCCCGAATGATTTTTTCAGGTTCCGGAAACTGCCTGCAGAACAAATTTACTCCAATATCATAATATCTCACACATTTCATGTTTTCCATTTTCTCCTTTTACATGATGATACGCTGGCGCCGGCATTTCAGCCTTTCCGCTATCTCCATTAAATGTGTGATATCTCCCTCCACCAGCCTGCCTTCGTTATT
>JAAVAG010000147.1 GCA_014804185.1 Lachnospiraceae bacterium | reverse complement strand
TGATTGTCCTTCTTCAACTCGTCTCGATGAAGCTACTAATTCGTAACGACAATCTGTAATATCGTTTGAGAAAAGTTCTGGTTCAATTTTTTGAAGCAATGGCTTTTTCCATGAATAAAAGAAATCTGCCAGAATTGAGTAATATATATTATCATAATATGGTGGGTCAGTTACAATCGCATCAAAGAAATCGTCATCAAATGGCAACTGCTGAGCGTGAGCGTGCTTAATTGTGATGTGTCCTTTGCAATTCTCAAAAGATTTTACACCTTTGCAGATTCGCTTTAACTTATCCCACAGATTCGCCGGACCTTTAAGTGTTTGATCTGTTTCTGCATAATCGAACAGCATGGCTATTCCTGGACCGCAGAAGCCTCGCCCTACCTGCTCATTCTGTGGTATCCACATTGATAAACGGCAGTTCCAATCAACCACTTGGTCAATCAAACTTGACAAAGCGCCTATTACGAATTTTGCCATGTCACTATCTTCCATAACCATATCAGCATAATGCGTTGCCAATTCATCAATCAAATATAAGAGAACCAGTCGCTGTCTTTTATTAAGAAAGTCTGCGTGAGTTTTAATTCCATACAATGCTGGATTAACAACGCCTGACCATACTGGAAGTTCAGATATTGGTAAGCTAATATCCAGTTTTTCTAATACTCGTTCTTCTTCAATCTTAATTTCTTCTACATTTGGAATTGCGTTTTTTTCGTCTACACTAACGAAGTCCTTTCCTGCACCATCTCTGTTTTTGATAAGTGCAGTCATAACATCTTCGCAATCCAAAACATTTACTTTTTCTATTAGCTTTTTGCATTCGGGACAATGTAGAATACCCGTGTACCTTTCCCAATGAGGAGAAAACGGTTCTTCAGTTTCTGACAAATCTTTAACTCTTAGATTTTCTGCTCCATCCATCTCGCTGGTCTCAGAAACAAATCCAACACGGCGGTTTTTCTTCTTGGAGAGCCATGGCCTTTTTGAAAGAATACTTCTATGCCCGCAATGAGGACAAGTAATACGATAAGTCCAAACATAGCCAAACACACTTTCGCTTGTTTCTTTGCGGAGAGGATAAAGCCAGTCAGTACGGGCTTTTAGATTGGAAAGGATCTCAGTTCCGATTTTTTCAATTTTTTTCTGTGCCTGCTTCAAATCAATGCTGTCTGCATATAGCATATTGCATCTTTGTATGAAAACAGAAAGCTGATTAGAATCTATCGAGTATGAATCAAGCCCCAAACGCTTGGCTTCAAAAGGAATAGTTCCACCGCCGCCAAACATATCTAATACTCTTGGGGATGCTTCATACTGTGCTTGGAGCATTTCACTCGCTTTATTCACAATAGTATTATCACAACTCATTGCTAACTGTGCCATTGTAGCTGTTGCAGTATCGCTCTTATCTTTACACAAAGAAGAGAAAACTAATGATCTCATGGCACTATGAGGTCGTCTTGCCCACCAAACATGAATAGTGTGCGAAGTCTCTCCTCTGTGATACCTTTCGTTGTATCCTGCAACAGATGATTCGTAGTGGAGCATACCGGTATCTATCAATCGTTCATCCTTTTCTAGGACATCACGAATAACAGGACTTCGATAGCTCTGTTTATTTTCTTCCATCAAACGACTTTACCTCCAAAACTCCATCAATATAGGAAACAGAAAAAGTATCATGTTCTTTGGGTAAAGCACGAGTGAGTTTATATCCTAAAGAGATCTGATGATACTAGCGGTCAATGTTCTTAGTGCCAAGATTAAACCCGTTAAAGCATACATCAACTACGGTTAACTCGGCTAACATCTTTTCGACATCCGCATCCATCTTGTTATTCCAAATTAAATAACCATATTGTCTTGCGCCTTTTGTGATATGTATATTCATCGACATTACCTCCCTGCCGACCATATTATATCACGAAAAAAGCTTTAAGTCAAGCTTTGCGAGCGAAAATCAGTTAATTTTTTGTATTTGAAATACTGGTATCTCTGTATTTCTATATAATATCGCGGTCAAAACATCGGATGCAGACCGCAGACCTGGTATTTCGATCGCATATCAACCCTAAACGCTACATTTATTCCGTTTGACTGTTGAAGCCATTTTGCTTGGCATTTTCGCTTGCTTTCTGTCTGCGTTACTCGCTGTACGGTGCAGTTAGCCGGAAACTTAATCCGCCTTTTTCAATTTCAAAGGTCAGCCCGCCTTGTTCATCATCGTCAATCTAGCGGCAGCACTCCGGGTATCTCGCCGCAAATGCTGTTAGCCGCTTTTTGAGATTGGTGTTGTGGGTCTACACCTCGATCATACTGCAATATTCGTCAAAATAGATAGCTGTGGTCTTTTCTCTCTTGGCAAGTCCTGTTCACATAAAATTTCCTGTTGTTAGCAATTTTTTCTCGGCTCTAAAATTGTAAAAGTGATACAATTTTTTGATAGAAACGCTACAAACGATGCGGAGTATACTCAAAGGATGCTGGTGCACAGTTTATGGTAGGTGAAAGTCATTATGCAAACCATGAAAGAAGATTGTCGGTTCAGGATAATCTTCTTTTTTCTCTGATTTTCTGGACCTGCGAACTTTCCCAAAATATAGTGATATATTATCTCTCTGTAGCATATAACAATTAGATTTCCGGCACTTCTTTCATGCCGGAGCCACACAAAAGGAGGTACTTACAATGAGTACAGTATTCAAAATTTTAAAAACTGCAGGGACAATGGCGGCCAAATTCATCATCTGGCTGGCAGGAAAGCTGGAAAGGGGGAAGTAAACATGGCAGCAAATGTGGAATCCATGTTTTACGTCAGGGAGAAGCCCTGGCACGGTCTCGGCACAATGGTAGCAAAAGCCCCTGATTCAGCCGCGGCGCTGCGCCTTGCAGGACTGGACTGGAACGTGATCCAGAAAGATATCATGACGGTAGGCGGCAGCACTGCCATCCCTGGGTTCAAGGCAAATGTGCGTGACATCGATGGCAGCGTCTTGGGAATAGTTTCGGAGAAATACAAGGTGGTCCAGAACATGGAGGCATTTTCATTTACGGACGAACTGCTGGGTGAGGGCGTCCGCTACGAGACCGCCGGGAGCCTCCAGGGCGGCAGACGGACATGGATACTGGCCAGACTTCCCCGCCAGTATATCATCAACGGTGATGAGATCTCGCCGTATCTTGTGTTCATGAACGCCCATGACGGCAGCGGCGCTATCAAGGCGGCCATGACGCCTGTGCGGGTGGTGTGCCAGAATACCCTGAACCTGGCGCTTTCCACAGCGAAGCGGAGCTGGAGTTTCAACCATACCGGCGATATCAGCGGCAAGCTGGACGAGGCGCGGGATACGCTGCTGTATGCTAGGCGGTATATGTCTGAACTGGGAAAGGCATTTAGAAAGCTGGACATGATCAGGCTGTCGGATAATAAGGTAGAAGATCTTATCAGCGCACTGATTCCTGACGCGGACGGCGGGAGCACCCAGCAGAGGCGCAACATCCAGAAGATGCGGGAAGACATGAAAGCGAGATATTATGACGCGCCGGACCTGGCGGATGTGGGGAAGAACGGATACCGCTTTCTCAACGCTGTCTCCGACTTTGCCACCCACGCAAAGCCGCTGCGGGAGCGCGCCAATTACAGGGAAAGCCTGTTTGCCAGGACGGTGGACGGCAACCCGCTGGTTGACCGGGCATACCAGATGGTGATGGCGGCGTGAACTGACACCAAAAAGACGCCAGTGCGGAACAAATGCTGGCATCAAAAAGACACCAGCGCGGCGGGGGGGATGACACCAAAAAGACGTCAGTGCGGCGAGAGCGCTGACACCAAAAAGATGTCAGCACGACATGATGTTGGCATCAAAGTGGTGCCAAGAAAAAATGATGATGAGTAAGGGGCGGCCTTGAAAAGCGGCCTCTTTGTTAAACATAAGGATGGCACGCAGAGCGTGACATCCGTTGTTTTGGGAGGTGCTTATGTACAGAGTAGTAGTAAAAACAGCGGATTTATCCAGGGAAGAGTGGCTGAAATACCGCACGCAGGGGATTGGCGGTTCTGATGTCTCTGTTATCGCGGGCATCAATCCTTTCCGGTCTGCCCACCAGTTATGGCTGGAAAAAACCGGACAGGCAGAGCCGGAAGAGGCGGAAAGCGAGTATGCCCATTTCGGCACACTGCTGGAACCGGTTGTCCGGAAAGAGTTTACCCGCCGGACCGGCATCAAAGTACGGCAGAAGCATATGCTGCTGCAGAGTGAGGAATATCCGTTTATGCTGGCGGATCTGGACGGGGTGATCTATGAGGGCGGTCAGATGGCAATCTTCGAGGCCAAGACGGCTTCCCAGTACAAGGCGGAACTGTGGAAAGAAGAAGTCCCGGCAGGGTACATCCTGCAGGTGCAGCATTACATGGCGGTCACTGGCGCTCAAAGGACATACATTGCCGCGCTGATAGGCGGCAATCATTTTGTATACCATGTAGTAGCGCGCGATGAGGAAATGATCGCAAAGATCATCACTATGGAGAAATATTTCTGGGAGTACCACATCCAGGGCGGAGCGGAGCCCGTTCCGGACGGCTCCAGGGCGACGACGGAGTACTTTGACAGGAAGTTCCGTGATTCCAATGGAATGACGGTCAGTCTTCCGGAGGAAGCCCTGCTTGTCTGCGAGGAGTACGAAAGACTATCCAGACAGTTGAAAGAACTGGAAACAGCAAAGGACGCGGCCGCCAACCGGCTGAAAAGTTATCTCGGGGAGGCGGAGGCCGGAATGGTGGGCGGCAGGAAAGTGACCTGGAAGCAGATCAGCAAAAGCACAGTGGATGCCAGAAGGCTGCAGAGCGAAAAGCCGGAGATTTACCGGGACTACCTGAAGCAGAGCAGTTACAGACGGCTGTCCGTGGCGTAGGAGGCAGGGAGGAGATCATGAAAAGCGGCAGCAGATACATCATTGGCCTGGACCATGGCAACCACCTGATTAAGACAGCCAACCATATCATGCAAAACGGAGTGAAACGCCTTGGCGCAAAGCCTACTTTCCCGGCAAATACCCTGAATTACGGAAAGGCTTACTATAAGGTCGGAGAGGACAGGACCAATGTGAAAGACAGCAAGATGGCGGATGATGACTATTATATCCTCACCCTCACAATGCTTGCCAAAGAGGCAAAGACCAGGGGGATTCCGCAGGGCTCCCATATCGTGCTTGCAGTGGGGATGCCGTTAAAGCAGTTTTCGGCGGAGCGGAACGCGTTCATCCGGTATCTGAAAAGGGACAGCCAGCCTGTCAGCTTTAAATATGAGGACACCGCCTATAAGTTCTACCTTGATAAGGTAGTGGTGTTTCCACAGTGTTACGCCGCGGTTGTGAGCAGACTGCCCTCCATGAAAGAGTGCCTGATTGTGGATATCGGTTCGTGGACCATCGACATCATGGAAGTGCGGGGTGGTGTGCCTGTGGAGAGCCACTGCGAGACATTTTCAGAATCGCTGGTATCCGTTATTCAGAATATCCGGAGTGAGAGCAGCGAACTGTTGAAAAAGGAGATTTCCGAAAACCGGATCGTTGCTTACATGCAGGGGGATGCGGAAAATATCCCAAAGCAGCATCAGAAGCTTATGGATGCGGCCCTGGAACGGTTTGCGGCGCGGGTGGAGGGACTTTTGAAAGAGAACGGCCACGATACCCAGTTTACGGATATGATCTATGCAGGCGGCGGCGCCGCGGTTATGAAGAAGTATGGCAGGGCGGGGAGCAATGTCTCTTATATTGTTGATGTAAGGGCAAACGCCATAGGCTATGAATACATCGCCGGACAGATCGCGTAAAGAGGTGATTTTTATGGCACAGCCGGGGGAAGGCGTTTTACATTCCGGCTCTATGAGGATAACCCGGCAGATATGGAACTTTTAGGAAAGCTGGACAGGCTTCTTGCCGACGGGCGGTTCCGCAGCAAAAATGAGGTTCTGCGGAAAGGGATTGCGCTGGCATATGAAGCCTGTTATGAAGCACCTGGAGGAAGCCGGGGAGCTGCAGGGCTTACGGAGCATGAAATCAGGGAGGCGTCAAAGATGATAGCGGAGGAGATTATCAGCCGAATTGGCGGCAGCATTTCAGAAAGTTTCGGAAGCTGCAGCCTCCCAAAAGAAACAGAGAAGATGACAGACGAGATGGCGTCTTTTCTGTCCGGGTTAAACTCCGGCGGATGACCTGCCGGTATCAGGCTAGCGTCAGCGCAAAAACAAAACAGGAATCTGGCGGCAATTTAATGCCAGCAGAAAAGATAATAAAACTTGGTGTCAATTTGATGCCAGCAGAAGAAAAGCAACGAGACACCACGCTACGCGAGATGTCCTTATGTTAAATAAGAATCTGGCATCAGTCTGGTGCCATTGGAGGGAAGAAAGAAATGGAACGGAACAAGGAACAAAACAGAATCAGGCTGCTTCGTGCGGATGAAATTGAGTGCCGGATCGGTACGATCAGCGAGAAAGGCATATCGCTGCTTCTGTATAAGGATGCCAGGGCCGACATGAAGATTTTGGATGAGGTTTTCGGCCCCATGAACTGGCAGAGGAAGCATGAGGTCATTGGCGGCAGCCTTTACTGCATCGTCAGTGTATGGGATGAGGAAAAGAAACAGTGGATTTCCAAGATGGATGTGGGCACAGAGAGTAATACCGAAAAAACGAAAGGGCAGGCATCCGATTCTTTTAAACGATCCTGCGTTAGTTTAG
>JAAVAG010000146.1 GCA_014804185.1 Lachnospiraceae bacterium | reverse complement strand
ATTACCAGATCAAGCATATGGGGCACCGCATCGAACTGGGAGAGATTGAGGCCAATGTAAGCAGTATGCAGGACATCCGTCTGGCCGGCTGTATTTATGACAGAGAAAAGGGAAAGATAGCGCTTTATTACGTGGGTGATATTGATGCCGGACAGCTGACGGCGGCGCTGAAAGAAAAGCTGCCCAGATACATGATTCCCAATTTTGTAAAGCGGTTGGATGAAATGCCGCTTACCCCCAACGGCAAGATCAACCGGGTCGCGCTGAAAGAGAGATACGGGGAAGAGAGAGAAAACAGGAAAAGAAAGTAAAAAAATGAAAAGCTAAAGGAGAAGAAAACATGGACGAGAACATTATGGAAACTTTACTGGAGATCCTCAGCGATCTTCACCCGGATGTGGATTTTGAAACCTGCGACACCCTGATCGACGACAAGATACTGGACTCTTTTGATATTGTGTCGCTGATCTCGGAAATCAACAACGAATGGGATGTGACAGTACCCGCCGACAAGATTGATCCTCAGTATTTTAACTCCGCGGAAGCGCTGTGCGGACTGATTGAGGAACTGCTGGAGGATTAGCGGCATGCTTTTTACTTCCTATGAATTTATGATTTTTGTGCTGGTGACGGCAGTGCTCTATTATCTGGTGCCGAAGAGGTTCCAGTGGTGTCTGTTGTTGGCGGCGGACTATGTGTTTTATGCCATTGCGGGGGCAGCATATCTGCCTTTTATACTGATCACGACAATCTCCGCCTATCTGGCAGGGATGAAGCTGCGGAGCATGAAGCGCAGGCAGGAGCAATATCTGGCAGAGCATAAGGCGCAGATGAACCGCGAGGAGAAAAAGGCGTATAAGGCGGTGGAAAAGAAGAAGCAGTGGAGATGGCTGCTTCTTACTTTGCTGCTCAATCTGGGAATACTGGCGGTGCTGAAATACACCAATTTCACCATTGCCAATATCAATTCCCTGCTACATACCTTTGGCAGCGGGGGACGGATTTCACCTGTGGACTTTGTACTCCCTCTGGGCATTTCCTTTTACACGTTCCAGACATTGGGATATATCATAGACGTGTACCGGGGGAAATACGAGGCGGAGACTCATTTTTTCAAATTCGCGCTGTTTGTATCCTTTTTTCCACAGCTTGTGCAGGGGCCTATCAGCCGGTTTGACGCGCTCTCGAAAAGTCTGTTTGCAGAGCACAGGTTCGATGCGGTCACGGTGTCCCGCGGTCTGCAGCGTATTCTGTGGGGATATTTTAAGAAGATGGTTATCGCCGACCGCATGCTGGTGGCGGTGAATGCGCTGATTCAGAATCCGGACACCTATCAGGGTGCGTATGTGTTTGCCGGAATGCTTTTTTATGCCCTGGAATTGTATGCGGATTTTACAGGGGGAATCGATATTACCATCGGTATCGCCGAAATGCTGGGAATCCGCGTGGCGGAAAACTTTCATCGTCCGTATTTTTCCAAAAATATCAAGGAATACTGGAACAGGTGGCATATCACAATGGGAACCTGGTTTACGGACTATATCTTTTATCCGATTTCCGTGTGCCAGCCCATGCTGAATCTGTCCAAATTTTCCAGAAAGCATCTGGGAGATGCGCTGGGGAAACGAGTGCCGGTGTATCTTTCATCGTTTGTAGTGTGGTTTACCACCGGTATCTGGCACGGCGCCAGCTGGAACTTTATTGTCTGGGGACTGGGAAACTTTGTGGTGATCATGATCTCTCAGGAACTGGAACCTCTGTACCGCAGATTTCACGGCCGTTTTCCGCAGGCGAAAGAAAAATGGGGATTCCGGGCGTTTCAGGTGCTGCGGACGGTGCTGCTGATGAGCAGCCTGCGTATGTTTGACTGTTATCGGGATGTGCCGCTGACTTTCCGGATGTTCGGAACGATGTTCACCAGATGGAACTGGGGAGAAATGTTTCGCGGCGGACTGATGGGGCTTGGGCTGGCGGGGAAGGATTATTTTATCCTGTTGGCGGGGCTGGTAATTCTGATTGTTGTCAGTCTGCTGCAGAGAACGGGCGGTGTGCGGGAGCGGATCGCGGCAAAGCCGGTCTGGATACGGACTTTTGTCTGGTACGGCCTGTTTCTTGCGGTGCTGCTTTTTGGCGCATACGGCGTGGGGTACGATGCCAGCCAGTTCATATATAACCAGTTCTAGACGGGGAAAGGTGCGGCGATAGATATGAGTGAAAAGAAACGCAGCAAGAAGAAAATTATGACTGCCGCGGTGGTCACGGCATTTGTGCTTGTGACGCTCTGGCTGCTCCAGTGTCTTCTGGTGCCCAAATATGCCAGCGCTGTGGTGGAGGGAAATCTGATTGCGGAATATTACAAAGAGGAAAAGGACCATGATGTTCTGTTTATCGGAGACTGTGAGGTCTACGAAAATTTTGTGCCCGCCGTTCTGTGGGAGAACTATGGGATCAACAGCTATATCCGGGGCAGCGCCCAGCAGCTGATCTGGCAGTCCTATTATCTGCTGGAGGATGCGCTGCGCTATGAAAAGCCGGATGTGGTGGTGTTCAATGTGCTGTCCATGCAGTATAACGAGCCGCAGAGAGAGGCATATAACAGAATGTCCCTGGAGGGGATGAAATGGTCCATGTCCAAGGTGAATGCCATAAAAGCCTCCATGACGGAAGAGGAACATTTTCTGGACTATGTCTTTCCCATTCTCCGCTATCACTCCCGTATCACGGAACTGACGGGGGAGGATGTAAAGTATCTGTTTTCGAGGCCGCAGGTGTCCTACAACGGCTATTATATGAGAGTGGACAGTAAGCCCGCCGAGAATGTGCCGGATGGGAGAAAGCTTTCAAACTACCGGTTCGGAGACAATGCATACGACTATCTGGACAGGATCACGCAGCTGTGCGCGGACAATGACATCGAACTGATTCTGGTCAAAGCGCCCAGTCTGTATCCCTACTGGTATGAGGAGTGGGAGGAGCAGATGGAGGAGTATGCAGCTGAACACGGATTGAAGTATATCAATTTCCTGGAACTGATCGGGGAGTGCGGGCTGGATTTTTCTACGGACACATATGACGCCGGTCTGCATTTGAACCTGTGGGGCGCCATCAAGATCACAGATTACCTGGGAGAAGTGCTGCGGCGCGACTGCGGTCTGGAGGATCGGCGCGGGCAGGAGCATCTGGCGGAGGTCTGGGAACAGAAATTAGAAGATTATTATGCAGAAATAGCGAGACAAAAAGAACTTTATGGAGTAAAATAGATCAGGAAATCAGAAACAGGCATAAGCAGCGCATAAAACGGAAAAGCTGTGCATGCCGCGAAAGGAGTAGTATTATGAAAAAATGGAAACTGACATTGCTTGCGGCAGCTGTGATGCTGATGTTAGCCGCATGCGGAGATGAACCGGCACAGACAAACGGGGACAATCCCTCCGAAGGGACACAGCAGCAGACGCCCGAAGGCAAAGTGGACGGGTATGTGTTTGTGTATAACGGTGTGACGATCAGCGTGGACGAGCTGATGCAGACGGTGCTGGATCAGCTGGGGGAGCCGCTCACTGTCTATGAAGCCCCCAGCTGTGCATTTGACGGGGTGGACAAGATCTATACCTATAGCAGCGTGGAGATCCAGACATATCCTGCCGAGGATGGAGACCGCATTTCCATGATCGTTCTGAAAGACGACATGGTGAGCACGCCGGAACAGGTCAGCCTTTTTGGTTATGAGGGCGACATCACCGATGCCTATGGAGAGAATTATACCGAGGAAAACGGCATGCGTGTGTATACTAAGGGCGGTATGAAGCTGCGCTTTATTCTGGAGGGCGGAGAAATCGTTTCAATTGAATATGTTTCCACAGTATTGGACTGATATGTTAAAAGCCGATTTGCGCGGAAAGGACGGATATGGGAGGATTTTTTGGCGTTGCATCAAAGGAAGACTGCGTGTTTGACCTGTTTTTCGGGACGGACTATCATTCCCACCTGGGAACGAGACGTGCCGGAATGGCGGTTTATGACAGAGAAAAAGGGTACGACCGTGCAATTCACAATATCGAAAACGCACCATTCAGAACGAAGTTTGACAGAGACGTAAGCCATATGAAAGGTTATATGGGAATCGGCTGTATTTCGGATTATGAGCCGCAGCCCCTGATCGTAAGATCTCATCATGGCACATATGCCATTACCACAGTGGGTAAAATCAACAATACGGAGGAGATTACCCGGCAGATTTTTCAGAGAGGCAATGCCCATTTTCTGGAGATGAGCGGCGGAGACATCAACGCCACGGAACTGGTAGCGGCGATCATCAACCAAAAGGACCATCTGGTGGAGGGAATCCGATACGCCCAGGAGATTATAGAGGGCTCCATGACCATGCTGATTATGACGGAGAAAGGAATTTATGCCGCCAGAGACAGGCTGGGCAGGACGCCGGTTGCCATCGGAAAAAAGAACGGCGCATACTGTGTGTCTTTTGAAAGCTTTGCCTACCTGAATCTGGGATACACTGACGAGCGGGAACTGGGACCGGGAGAGGTGGCTATCGTTACGCCGGAGGGTGTGCATACGCTGGCCGCTCCGGGCAGCGATATGAAAATCTGTACCTTTTTGTGGATCTATTACGGCTATCCGTCTTCCTCCTATGAGGGGATCAATGTGGAGCAGATGCGGTATAACTGTGGTGCGCTGCTGGCGGAGCGGGACGATGTGCGGCCGGATAATGTGGCGGGTGTGCCGGATTCGGGTACAGCCCATGCGGTGGGATATTCCAACCGGTCGGGGATTCCGTTTTCCAGACCCTTTATCAAATATACGCCTACATGGCCAAGGTCTTTTATGCCGACCATGCAGACCCAGAGAAATCTGATCGCCAGGATGAAACTGATTCCCGTGCATGACCTGATCCAGGGCAAGAGCCTGCTCCTGATCGATGATTCCATCGTCCGGGGTACGCAGCTTCGGGAGACTACGGAATTTCTGTATCAGAGCGGCGCCAGGGAAGTACATATCCGCCCGGCGTGTCCGCCGCTGCTGTATGGCTGCAAGTACCTGAATTTTTCCCGTTCCACATCGGAGATGGATCTGATTACAAGGAGGATTCTGAAAGAGATCGAACAGGAGGGCAGGCATGTGGATCTGCGGGTCTATGCCGATCCGGACAGCGAAGAATATAAAGAGATGATAAGCCGTATCTGCAGACAGCTTAACTTCACATCACTGCGGTATCACAGACTGGATGACATGATTGCTTCCGTGGGATTGGACAAATGCAGGCTGTGCACCTACTGCTGGGACGGGAGAGAATAGAAAGTTGTTTTTCAAGCGTCAGAAGCCGTGCTGGTCTGACAACTGGTTAATAAATTTGAATTATAATATATATAACAAATATTGATTTTACTTATGAGAAGAAGTAGTGTATACTCATAAAGTAAGAACGCAGGGCAGGTTTTTACAATCTGCCCTGTATTTATGAGTTGATAAGGCGGCATGGAAAGTATGTCGTTTTGTAAGCCCGCGGGCAAAAACGGGCTGGAATGGAGAGTAATTATGGTCAAAGCGGTAGTGGGCGCCAATTGGGGCGACGAGGGAAAAGGCAAGATCACGGATATGATGGCGGAAAAGGCCGATATTATTGTCCGGTTTCAGGGGGGAGCCAATGCAGGACACACAATTGTGAACAATTACGGTAAATTTGCACTGCACACATTGCCGTCGGGTGTCTTTTACAGCCATACGACTAATATCATCGGCAATGGCGTTGCGCTGAATATCCCGGTTCTCATAGAGGAGATCAAATCCATCACGGACAGAAGTGTGCCTATGCCTAAGATTCTTGTGTCGGACAGGGCGCAGATTGTGATGCCTTATCATATCCTGTTTGATCAGTATGAGGAGGAGAGGCTGGGCGGAAAGTCCTTTGGTTCCACCAAATCGGGCATTGCGCCGTTTTATTCCGATAAATTTGCGAAAACAGGTTTTCAGGTCAGTGAATTGTTTGAGGAAGATCTGCTGAAAGAAAAAGTATACCGGGTGTTGGAAACAAAAAATGTATTGTTGGAGCATCTGTATCACAAGCCGGCTGTGGATCCGGAGGAACTGCTGGATACCCTGCATGGCTACAGGGATATGATAGCCCCCTATGTTTGCGATGTGTCCGCATATCTGGACAGGGCGATGAAAGAGGGAAATACGATTCTGCTGGAGGGACAGCTTGGAACTTTAAAGGATCCGGATCATGGTATTTATCCCATGGTTACTTCCTCCTCCACGCTGGCTGCCTACGGCGCTATCGGCGTGGGCCTGCCGCCTTATGAGATCAAACAGATCATAACAGTGTGCAAGGCATATTCTTCCGCTGTGGGGGCAGGCGCTTTTGTCTCAGAGATATTCGGGGAGGAGGCAAATGAGCTGCGTGTACGCGGAGGAGACGGCGGAGAGTTCGGAGCCACTACGGGACGTCCCAGGCGGATGGGGTGGTTTGACTGTGTGGCTTCCAGGTACGGATGCCGTCTGCAGGGAACCACGGAGGTGGCGTTTACGGTGCTGGACGTGTTGGGATATCTGGATGAAATACCGGTGTGCGTGGGATATGAGATCGATGGGGAAGTGACGACAGACTTCCCGGTAACGGCAAAGCTGGAAAAGGCAAAACCGGTGTTAAAGATCCTGCCGGGATGGAAGTGCGATATACGCGGTATCAGAAATTATGAGGAATTGCCGGAAAATTGCCGCAGGTATGTGGAATTTGTGGAGGAACAGATCGGCTATCCGATTACCATGGTGAGCAACGGCTCCGGCAGGAGCGATATCATTTACAGAGAAAGTTCGATCAGGAGGTAGAAAGTGCCGGAAGTCAGGGATAGAGCCAGAGAGCGAAGCGGGAAACCCTCCAAAGACAGACAGAGGGAGAAAACGGGAAAGATGACGCCAAAGCGGATTGCCGCCATTGCCGCGTTGATCCTGCTGGCGGCGCTTTATATTGTCACCTTTGTGGTTGCGCTTGTATACCCGCCGGGAGCGGGAAATCTCTTTGGGGTATGTCTGATGGCCACCATTGCCGTGCCGCTGCTGGCATGGGTTTATATCTGGCTGTACGGGCAGACCACAGGGAAAAAGACAATTGCGGATCTGAATCTGATGCAGGGCGGGCCGGAGGCTGAAGCGGGACCTGAGACAGACGAGGAAGCATCCAAAGAGGAACATGAAATATCCGGTTTGTAGGAGAAAACATGCTGGAAACGGAAAGAATCATACAGGCTGACCTGTCCGGCAGGTCAGCCCTTTTTGGGTATTATTTGCCGCTATGCTGCAGATAGACCTGCCAGATATTGTTCGCAGCCATTCTAGAGGAAACTATTTTGGCGATCTCATCCGCCTGCAGATGCGGTTGTTCCCGCAGGATGCTCTCTGTGTGCTCGATCACCTCGGGGAGGCAGGCCGGAAAACAACAGGGGGATTCACCGGACGTTTTGTTCTGGGCCAAAAGGCGGAAGAAGACATCCTGGAGAAGTCCGTAGGATATTTTTTCCGGAATAATGCCGTCTATCAGGGCAGGATATTTTTCTCTCAGATTATCGGTGAGAGCTTTTATGATGTCGCGGCTCAGGATATAATGATAGTTTTCTTTGAGTATCCGGCCGAATGTTCCGATAATATAGTCCACCGTATGCTCGTCCGGGCTGGGGATATGCTCTCTGTGCAGGATACGGGAGCGGGTGACAAACATAAATTCATCCGCATCCAGAGTCATTTCATCCCGGAGTCTTATGACCGGCACGAGATAACCGAATCTGGACAGGTGGAGGCGCATTGCCCTGAGCTGTTCCAGATAGGAGGAATTGTCGATAAAGCATGGCACAATTTTTTCGCCAAAGAGAATCAACAGGGGTTCCATGCTGTTTTGCAGGTTTTTAAGTATCTGCTTCAAAAGAACGGGATCCCCGAAAGAAAACAAGGTATCTGATGGCAGCTCCGGGCTTTCCACGCAGATTCCGCAGCTGATATCCAGTAAAAGGTCTGCGCTGACGTCCAGAACTCTGCATAAATCCGCCAGCAGACTGATGTCCGGCAGGCTCTGCCCACGTTCCCACTTTGATACCGCCTGGGGAGTCACGCCTGTCCTGAGGGCAAGTTCCTCCTGGGTCATGTTTGCGTTCTGCCGGTAAGCGGACAGTTTTTCACCAAATTCTGTTGTATTCATATAAATCCTCCCTTCCTGCTCAGTCCGTGCATTGTATGGAAATGCTGCATGGAACTGCTATGTGATCAAGCTGTAAATTTATATTATCTCAGGCGGCAGCGGATGTAAAGCAACCGCCTGTTGAAGAGAAAGTCAACTGACCGTGCAAAAAGGAACCGGATACATTGCAGAGACTTGGTTTCCGGCAGTAAATTTCATCATTTTTGAGGGGCTTAAAGAAAACTTGAAAAATATTGGTTCAGATCTGTGCTGAGAGATGGGGTAAAGAAAATAATTGTCAATATCAGGATATTTTCTTCTGCAGTTCCCTTACGTCACTTTCCAATACGCCGACGCGTATGGACAGCGTTTCCAGTTCACTGATGGGCTTCATGGCATTGTGCAGGTTTCTGGAAAGGTCAAGGTGCCCCTCCGCTACACGTTTAATATTGGTGCGGATTTCATTTTCAATAACCAGTTCCAGCGCTGTGACTCTCTGCCGAATCTCCTGCAGATCGGTTTCAACATGTGAGAGTCTTGTTTCGACGTTATCCAGTCTCGTCATGAGATCTTTGAGATCGGCTTCAACATGTGAGAGCCTTGTTTCGACGTTGTCCAGTCTCGTCATGAGATCTTTGAGATCGGCTTCAACATGTGAGAGTCTTGTTTCGACGTTTGTGAGCCTGTCCTCAACGTTTTGGAGCCTGTCCTCAACATTTTGGAGCCTGTCCTCAATACTTTCCAGCTTTTGCTCAACGCATTGGAGTCCGTCCTCAAAATGCTGGAATTTCTCGCTCATAACAGTAAGTTTTTCGAGTACCAGATCAAGTTTTTCGGTGTCTGTCATAAAAATTCTCCTTTCGGTCGTAGTGTTGCGATGTTTTCGCATATTGCCACTATAACACAGCCGGAGAAAAAAGTCTATATCATATATAATATGAAAATGGCGTTCTGTTTTTAGTCATCTTTCACATATCGGCCGGTTTTATTCCACACCGAGCTTTTTCAGTTCCGCGCGGGCCTGGGCCTGACTGCAAAACAGGATCGTGTGAATGCCGAACGCGGCGGCCCCGTCCAGATTGCGCTGCAGGTCGTCCAGAAATACGCATTCCTGCGGAATCAGATGATATTTTTCAATAAGTCTGCGGTAGATTTCCGGTTCGGGCTTGATACATTTTTCCCGGTAGGAGAGAATGCCGCCGTCCGTGTAGGGCAGAAAATCCAGGGCATCCTGACAGTCCGTGTATGCCTTGTTGGAAAAGTTGGAGAGTACCAGCACCTGACGGCCGCCGGCTTTCAGCTCCTGTATCCAGGGGATGGCATAGTCACAGCGCGACAATATACCGCGGACATCCGCCAGGGATTCCCGGATCTGCCGCTCCACGGAAGGATCGTTTTTAATAAATTCTTCCAACACCTCCTGGTCAGTCATACATCCTCTGTCATATTCATTCCAGGCGGGGCTTTCTACGGTGGCGCGCTCTATTTTTCCTGTGGTCTCCGCATCATATCCAAAACTTTTAAAAAATTCTTTCCAGCAAAAGCCTGTAAGTACATTGCCGATGTCAAATATAACTGTTTTAATCATAGTATTCTTTGTCCTTTCCGAGATCCTGATAGATAATATCCAGAAGATTTCTGGCGGCTACCGAAACCGGGTTTTTACTGGCAGTGACAATGCAGAAATGCCGCTTGGGAATGATCTGGTTAAAACGCAGTTCAAAAAGTTTGCCGGAATCTATGTGTGAGGAGGCGAAATCTCTGACGATGCAGCCCACACCCAGAGAACGAAGGGCAAACTGTACAATCATATTGCTGGTGGCCAGTTCAAATTCCGGCCGTATAATGACATGGTTGTCCAAAAGAAACTGGTCCATGTAGCTGCGCGTGCTTGTATTTTTCTCCAACAGGATAACAGGTATTGTCTCCAGCTGCTGGAGATCCAGCATGCGGTTTTTATAGGGGAGGAAACGTCTGCCCGCCACAAAGACATCCTCAATTTCCCTGACCTTGACGGCATGCATGCCCGGTTTTACCTCAAAAGGAGTGCTGACCATGCAAAAATCGATCTGGCTGTCCTCAAGTCTTTTCAGCGTTTCCGGTGTAGGACCGTTGGTGACGGTCACTTTTACGCCGGGATATTCTTCGTGGAACTGCTCCAGATAGGGCAGTAGAAAGAACTGCAGCGTCATATCGCTGGCGCCAATTCGCACCTCGCCCAGTCCCAGATTCAGCATCTGGCGCAGCTTGTGTTCGCCGGTTTCAAGCTGTTCATAGGCCCTGGCGACATAGGAAAAGAGCAGTTCTCCCTCCGGAGAAAGCCGGATTCCGCGGGACGCTCTGTAAAAGAGAGATACGCCAAGCTGCTCTTCAAGCTGTTTCAGCGACTGGCTCACAGCAGGCTGGGATATGGAAAGCTGCCGGGCGGCAGCGGTAAGGGAGCCTGCCGAAGCCGTATAGTAAAATACCTTGTAGTATTCAAGATTGCTGATCATCAGACAGTCTTCTCCTTTTCGGCGGGGATAGGGCTACACAAAAAGCGTGCAGCCCTGGGATTTGAATAATTCTATCTTTCGGTCAATGTCCTCCACGGTGATGTCCAGCTTTTCCGCCAGGCATGTTTTGCACAGAAAAGAGGTTGCGCCCCGGTTTACAAATTTTCTGTAAGCGCCAGTCTCATTATGGGTAAGCGCGCTGCCGCACTTTCTGCATACGTTCATGGCTGATCCACTACTCTGGCGCGGAAAACGGCGCAGTCATAGGGGGCCAGTTCCCACGAAACGGTGGCGTTGGCAGTGCCCGCCCTCTCGCCGGTCCAGATGTCTGTCATAGACAGGGTCTTCCCTGTGCTGTGGGGCAGCCCCAGTTCATCAAGATTAAAGCGCGCCACGGTTTTTTCCGCATTCATGTTAAACAGGCCGATGGCAATATCGCCGTTTGAAAGATTTTTGGCGTACATGACCATATCGTTGTTTGCCCAGATGCCCTGTATGCGATAAGGCTGGCGGCATCCGGGATCCTGATTGATTGCAATCAGTTCACGGCAGGTCAGCGTTTTTTTCGTCTCTGCGGTCATGCTGCGCACATCGCAGCCGATCATCAGCGGAGAACCCAGAAAGGCCCAGATGGAGAAATGTGTTCTGTACTGTATGTCGCTGCAGCCTTTCAATCCCACGTTTCCTTTGCCGTACATACCGACCACCAGCATGTCCATGTCGTTGAAACAACCCACGCCGTTGTAGGGGAGAAGCGCTGACTGCTGTCTGGTCAGATCCTTGATGGATTCCCAGGTGTCAAAAATGTCCCCAGTGGAACGCCACATGGATGCGCCGGAGGTTTTGATCCACTTATGGGTCTCGTCCGCGCCCCAGGAGCAGGCGCTGAAGAGGATGTCGCGTCCGCAGTTCTCCAGGGCAAGCCCCATCCGGCGGTAAAGGTATTCGCCCGGGATAAGGGGACTGTGATAGCAGTAATCATACTTCAGAAAATCGACGCCCCACTCCGCAAAGGTGGCGGCATCCGTAAATTCATGCTCGAAGCTTCCCGGGTATCCGGCACAGGTGAGATTTCCGGCACAGGAGTACATGCCGAATTTCAATCCCTTGCTGTGAACATAATCAGCAACCGCTTTCATGCCGTGGGGAAACTTTGCGGGATCTGCTGTGAGGCGTCCCTGACTGTCCCGCTCCCGCAGGGACCAGCAGTCGTCGATGACAAGATACTCGTAGCCATAATCGGGAAGTCCGGCGGCGACCATGCTGTCGGCCGTTTCCCGGATCAGGTCCTCGCTGATGTCGGAACCGAAAGTATTCCATGAGTTCCAGCCCATGGGAGGTGTTGATTTGAACATTTTGTATAACTCCTTTCGAAAGGTGACATTATTACCGAAGTCTGCATGGAAAACGGAGCAATGGTATTGACGGATCCACACAGAGGCTGTATCTTATTATATATGGATAAAACGTACATTTTCCATGGAATCATGTTGCAGAAATATGTATTTTGGTTTCAGAATGACAGGACGGAAGAAGATGGAATATTCGGAGCGGACGATTCAATTGCTGGATATCGGACGTCAGGACTGCAGAGACCTGCATGCGTGGGGGCCTGGGATCCGCCCCTGCTATATTATTCACTATGTACTCAGAGGCAAGGGATACCTGCGGGTGAAAGATAAAAATTATCCGGTGTGCGCCGGGCAGAGTTTTCTCACATATCCCTATGTTGAGGTGGAATATTATCCGGAGGAAAAGGATCCATGGGAGTATGTCTGGGTAGATTTTGTGGGGGATATGGCAAAACAGATGCTGGAGAAGAGCGTTTTTATGGCGAAAGGACCCGTGTGCGCCTGTGACGACGGCGGCAGACTTCCCGCGCTGTTTGAAAGACTCCTGGAAATGGATATTCTGTGGAAAAACAGGCAGGAGGCCGGAGGGATACTTCTGTCGATTCTGGGGATATATCAGGATGCGTATGAAGAGGAGGAAAATGCCTGGCGTCAGAAAAGGGATCCGCGTATAGAAGCGGCGTTTACTATGGTGCAGGCAAACTACCACAATCCGGATTTCGGGGTGGAGGCCTTGTGCGGGAAACTGCATATGAGCAGGGTGACTCTGTATCGACTGTTCCGGTCGGAACTTGGGATTTCCCCAAGTCATTATCTGACACAGTATCGGATCAAGCAGGCGCAGATCATGCTGCAGATGGGGACAACGGTAAAGACTACATCGCTGTCCTGCGGATTTGCGGATCCGCTGTATTTTTCCAGAACCTTTAAGACACATGTGGGAGCCGCTCCGTCGGAATATGCCGTGCAGCGTCGGGGTGGCAGGACGGCGCCTGCACAGCGGCGGGATGCCTGGGGGCAGTAGATTGAAAATAGAGAGAAAGCGTGGATTATATGCAGAATAAAAGCGGAAGTACAGGACGTAAGGGGGCCGGCCATACGCCTCTGCTTACAGGCAGGGCCAGACTGATCGTGTCGGTGCTGCTGTTTGCGGCGTTTTTGCTGGTATCGGTGCTGCAGAGGATGGGAGAGGATCCGGCGGACCGGCAGGAGGCCTGGCAGGAGAACGGGACATGGCAGGACGGCGGCGCGGGACAGGGATTCACATCCAGGTCCGGCGGAGAGACCTCCATGGAAGTGCACTTTATCGATGTGGGGCAGGGAGACGCCACACTGATCCTGTGCGACGGAGCCGCTATGCTGATCGACTGTGCGGACAGTTCACAGGGAACGAGAATCCAGGATTATCTGCAGAAACAGGGAGTTGAAAAGCTGGATTATCTGGTATTGACCCATCCGGACAGCGATCATATCGGCGGTGCCCCCGTGATTATAGAGAAATTTGAGATCGACCGTGTATTTATGTCCAATTTTGAGAAGTCAAACAAGACGTACATGAAAGTGATTCAGTCGCTTGACAACCGCTTACTGAAATGGTCAACACCTGAGGTGGGGAGCACGTGGCAGCTTGGAAGTGCACAGTTTACGATACTCGCGCCGAATGGCACATACTCTGATCCCAATGAAGCCTCCATAGCGCTGGTTAT
>JAAVAG010000145.1 GCA_014804185.1 Lachnospiraceae bacterium | reverse complement strand
CGGTGTGACCGTATATCTGCAGCTGCCCTGCCATGAGATTGCCGAGAGGCTGGGCGACTTAAACGCCAGGGGCGTGACGCTGAGAGAGGGACAGACGCTGGAAGAACTGTACGCGGAGAGAATTCCCCTGTATGAAAAATATGCTCATATTACGGTTGACTGCGAAGGAAAACAGCTGCGCGAAATTGTCGCGGAGATTGCCGACGCATGCAGCCGTCGGTAACAAAATCAAAACGAGAATTTGAAATTCAGGAGGTACTGAAATGGGAACATCTGCAGTTAAACTGCCCAATGACATTCTTTACATAGGCGTAAATGACAGGGACATCGACCTGTTCGAGGGACAGTATGTCGTTCCAAACGGCATTGCCTACAATTCTTATCTGATTATGGATGAGAAAATTGCTGTGATGGATACGGTGGATCGGAGAAAGAAAGAGGAATATCTGGACAATCTGGAGAAAGCCCTGGCGGGAAAAACTCCGGATTATCTTGTCATCTCACATGTGGAGCCGGATCATGCTTCCAGCATAGGCGCGTTTCTGGAGCGATACCCTTCTGCAAAGCTGGTGGGCAATGCAAAGACCTTTCAGCTGCTTGCAAATTATTTTGAACTGAATCTGGAAAATGCGGTTACGGTCAAGGAGGGAGATACCCTTTCCCTGGGCAGGCACGAACTTCGCTTCATGATGACTCCCATGGTGCACTGGCCGGAAGTGATGTTTACATATGACAGTTATGATAAGGTTCTGTTCAGCGCGGATGCGTTCGGAAAATTCGGGGCGCTGGACGCGGAGGAGGACTGGGACTGCGAGGCGAGAAGGTACTACTTTAACATTGTGGGAAAATTCGGTATGCCCGTCCAGAGCGTACTCAAAAAGGCGGCAGGACTGGACATTCAGGTCATCTGCCCGCTTCACGGACCTGTGCTGAACGAAAATCTGGGCTATTATCTGGACAAATACAATATCTGGAGCAGCTACCAGCCGGAGACGGAAGGCGTCTTTATCGCCTATGCCTCTTTCCATGGAAATACCGCGCAGGCCGCCAGAAAGCTGGAGGAGATCCTGCTGCAAAAGGGCTGCCCCAGGGTGGAATGTGCGGATCTGGCCCGGGAAGATATGGCTGAGGCCGTGGAAAATGCATTCCGCTATGGAAAAGTGGTGCTTGCCGCCGTCTCTTACAACGGGGGACTGATGCCCTTTATGGAGACGTTCCTGCATCTGCTCAAGGCGAAAAACTATCAGAAGAGAACGGTCGCTCTGATCGAGAACGGTTCCTGGGCGCCCTCGGCAAAGCGCTGTATGAGTGAGATTCTTTCCCAGATGAGCGGCGTCAACGTTCTGGAAAAGTCCATCACCATCCAGGGAGCCGTGAAAAATGGGACGGTAGAGGAACTGACGGAGCTGGCGGATCAGCTGCTGGCATAGGCGCGGGGTAGGGATATGACAGCTGTCATAATGGCCGCGGCAGTGGCGGCGATCTTTTCAGCGGATCTGTATATAAAGAACAAAATAGAAAAAAACATGCAGACCGGCAGCGAGCGGGCTGTTCTGGGCGGCAGGCTGCTTATCCGGAAATACCATAACCGGGGCGCAGCGCTGAATCTGGGGAAAAGCCATCCCGGCGTGATTACCCTGATCTCTCTGGTTTTGTGTGCTGTTTTGACGGCTGCGTTCGCGCTTGGACTTACCGGAAGAGGAAACGCGCTGCTGCGGTGGGGCGTGACGCTGCTTCTGGGCGGCGCTTTCAGCAACACATATGACCGCCTGAAGCGCAGATATGTAGTGGATTACGTGAGTTTCGGCGTGAAGTGGAAACGACTCAGAAGAATTGTGTTCAATCTTTCCGATTTCTGTATTATAATCGGTGCGGTGTTTGTGACACTGGGAAGTATAAAAACGGGGAATTAAATTCCCCGTTTTTGTTATCAGAAGGATGACTCGCGGAGCGTGGTGCCCGCTTTTCCTTTCAGGGCATCCATGCAGTATTCCATGGAAGTGATGACTGCCCGTCCGGTGGGAACCGCGCGCAGGTAGGAGAGAGCGGCCTCAATTTTGGGCAGCATAGTGCCTTTTTCAAACTGACCGTCCGCCACATATTTTGCGGCTTCCGCCGTGGTCATGGAGCGGATGGGAGTCTGGGCGGGGGTGCCAAAGTTTTTGTATGCCTCCGGCACGGTGGTGAGAATCATCAGACAGTCGGCGCTCAGATCGGAAGCCAGCTTTCCGGCTACGGCGTCTTTTTCAATGACCGCGGAAGCGCCTTTCAGGATATGGTTCTGCTCAATAACGGGGATGCCGCCTCCGCCGCAGGCGATGACTACCTGATCGGCTTCCGCCAATGTGCGGATCGCCTCAATCTCAACGATATCGATGGGTTTGGGCGCTGCGACAACACGCCGGAAACCTTTGCCGGGTTCTTCGGTCACATAGTTTCCCTTTTTGATTTCTATTTCGGCGTCCTCTCTGGACATATGGCGTCCGATCACCTTGGTGGGCTCGTAGAAAGCTTCATCGTAAGGGTCTACGGTAACCTGTGTGAGGATCGTGCTGACGGGTTTGGAAATCCCGCGTTTCAGAAGTTCCGAGCGCAGGGAATTCTGGATGTCATAGCCCACATATCCCTGGCTCATGGCGGAACATACGCACATGGGCGCGGGGGTGTAATCGATGTAAACTCTTCGAAGCTGGGTCATGGCTTTATGGATCATGCTCACCTGGGGGCCGTTGCTGTGGGTGATGGTCAGCTGGAAATGCTCCTCCACCAGATCCGCCAGCACTTTCGCGGTCACTTTCACGGCGTCCCACTGCTGCGTGGTGGTGTAGCCCAGTGCATTGTGGCCCAGAGAGACGACAATTTTCTGTTTTTTCATTTGATTCCGTGCTCCTTTCCCATTGCCAGTATAGCATTTTCAGAGACATTCCGCAACACAGGCGTCCAGAACGTCGAAATAATTCTCAAATGTCTTGCCGCAGCACTGCGGATTGCGGATGCGGATGCCGGGAACGCGCAGTCCGGTCAGAGAAAAGCCCATAGCCATTCTGTGGTCCTCATAGGTGTCTACGGCGTGCGCCGAGGGAGTGCCCGGGTAAACGGTAATACTGTCCCGGCTTTCCTCACAGCGGATCCCCATTCCGGACAGCTGTGTGACGATGGCGCGGATGCGGTCGCTCTCCTGAAAACGGATATGTCCGATACCCGTGATCACGGTGGGGCTGTCCGCAAAGGGGGCGATAGCCGCCAGCGTGATGGCCTGGTCGGAAAAAGAGGACATATCCACAGAGACTCCTTTCAGACGTCCGCCTGCCGGTCCGGTGATACAGATGCCCTCCGGCGTTTCGCGGCGGATGCAGCCCATCCGCACAAGCACATCCAGAAACCGGAGATCCCCCTGCATGGAGGAGGAAGAGACGTGGCGGACGGTTACGGAGATTCCCAGGACGGCGGCCATGGCGTAAAAATAGCAGGCGGCCGACAAATCGGGTTCGATCTGATAATCCAGCGCACGGCAGGCCTGTCCGGCGGGGACGGTAAATACGGTGTCCGGCGTCCGGGTAATTTCTGTGTGTATACCGAACTGTTCCATCATCCGGCAGGTCATATCAATATATGCCATGCCGTGGGTTCCCTTTGTCTCAATTTCCATGGTATGTCCGGACAGACAGGCAGAGATCAGCAGAGCGCTGAGAAACTGGCTGCTGTCCGCTATGTTCACACTGATTCTGCCGCTTTGAAAACCGCGGCTTCGAAGCGTGAAAGGGAAAAAACCCGGCTTGTCGCCGCAGGAAACCTCACAGCCCAGACGCTGCAGCGACTCCAGAAGGGGCGCCATGGGCCTGCGGCGCATCTGGGGGGATGCATCCAGATGCCAGATGCCCTCACAGGCGCCAAGATAGGCGGTGAGAAATCTTGCCGCCGTCCCGGCGCTTCCCACATAAACGGAGGCCGTATCCACAGGAGGCCTGCCGCCCAGGCCGGTGACGGTGATGCATTTGGTCTCTTCGTCCGCATAGGCGGCAAATCCAAGATCCTGTATACATTTTAAAAAGCTGCGGGAGTCATCGGAAAACAGCGCGCCGCGCAGGGTGCTGACGCCGTCTGCCAGAGTGGCCAGCAGAAGCGCCCGGTTGGTAATGCTCTTGGAGCCGGGAACAGTGACGGTCAGATGTCTGCCGGTCAGATCTTTACCCGCCAGGCATGGTATTTTGCGGGAATCGTCGGGGGAGAGTGCGGTTTGTTTCATGATATAGCAGGTCCTTTCTTATGCTGTAATGATACAGAGTGCTTATCAGACATTATCATATAGTGTTTTGGCGGGAATGTCAAAATAAAATGGAATCAGACGAGCAATAGGAAAAGTAAATAACTAACTATAGATATATTGAAATTGACAATATCTGCACGGGATGATACAATCCAAATCAGTTCGGGAAACGGCGGCGTGCCGGGGGAAAACGCCGGGGGCAGAATGCCAGGGCAAAACCCCGGGCCGACATGGCTGATTTCCTCAGGGCTGTGCAGAAATGAGGAAAATGGAATGGACGAAATCATAAAGATACAGCATGTATCGAAGACTTTTGTGGGAAAAGACAATCAGGTGGAGGCGCTGAAAGACATCAGTCTGGAGATCGGCAGAGGCGATATTTACGGGATCATCGGAATGAGCGGAGCGGGAAAGAGCACGCTGGTGCGCTGTCTGAATTTCCTGGAGAGACCCACAGGCGGAACGGTGCTGATAGAGGGACAGGATCTGGGGGCGCTGGACGACAGGGGGCTGCGGGAAATGCGGACGCAGATTGCAATGATTTTCCAGCACTTTAATCTGCTGATGCAGCGCACGGTACTTGACAATGTCTGTTTTCCCATGGAGATCGTCGGTAAAAAGCGCTCTGATGCCAGAAAACGCGCCAGAGAACTTCTGGAGATCGTGGGGCTGGAGGAAAAGGCGGACGCCTACCCGGTGCAGCTGTCCGGCGGACAGAAGCAGCGCGTGGCCATCGCCAGGGCGCTGGCCAATCATCCGAAGATTCTGCTGTGCGACGAGGCTACCAGCGCGCTGGACCCAACTACCACCAGATCCATATTGAAGCTGCTCCGGGAGATCAACGAGCAGTATGGCATCACCATCGTCATCATCACCCATGAGATGTCCGTTGTGCAGGAGATATGCAGTCATGTGGCGATCATTGACGGAGGGACGCTGGCCGAGAGCGGAACGGTGGAACAGGTATTTTCCGCGCCCCGCACCGCAGCCGCCAGAAAGCTGATCTTCCAGATGGTCCACCGGTATCCGGTGATGCAGGGCAAGCGCTGTATCCGGGTGGTGTTTGACGGAAATTCTTCTTTTGAGCCCGTGATCGCCAATATGGTGCTGGAATGCAGATGTCCGGTGAACATTATGAAGGCGGAAACGGAAGATATAGGGGGCAGGGCGCACGGGCATATGGTGCTGCAGCTTCCCGAGGATGCGCCCATGGCGGAAAAGATGATTACATATCTGAGAGAACGGAAACTGACGGTGGAGGAGGTAACGGGATATGTGGAATAGCGCAGTCATAGGAATGCTGGTGGAAGGCACGTTTGTGACCGTGTTCATCACCCTTGTTTCCACGTTTTTTGCCTATGTCCTGGGGCTTCCGCTGGGAATTGCCCTGGTGGTGACGGCAAAGGGAGGGCTGAAACCCAACGCCGTGGTGTATAAGGTACTGGACTTTATCGTTAATATTGTCAGGAGCGTTCCGTTCCTGATTCTGATGATCATGTTGATCCCGCTTACCAGATTTCTGGTGGGAAAGAGCTATGGGGTGGCGGCGACCATCGTCCCGCTGATCGCGGCGGCGGCGCCCTTTGTGGCGCGTATGGTGGAATCCTCCCTGCTGGAGGTGGATCCGGGGGTTATAGAGGCCGCGCAGAGCATGGGAGCCGGTCTGTGGACAATCATCTGGAAAGTGCTTCTGGCGGAGGCGCGGACATCGCTTCTGATCAACGCCACCATCGCCCTGGGGACGATTCTGGGATATTCCGCCATGGCGGGAGCCGTGGGCGGCGGCGGACTGGGCAGTATCGCCATACAGTACGGATATAACCGTTATGAGGAAGGAATCATGTTTGTGACGGTCATACTGCTGGTCGTACTGGTGCAGGTCATGCAGGCGGCAGGGACAAAGCTGTCCAAAAAACTGGACCGCAGGCTGACCAGGTAGAAAGGGATGTACCAGGTGACAGGAGATATACCGGGTCACAAAAAGTACCGGATATTATATAAAAAAGTTATCACTGAGGAGGAGATTTATTATGAAAAAGAAATGGTTGCTGATTTTAACGGCTGCGGCGTTTGCCGCGGCATCCCTGACAGGCTGCGGCGGCAAGGACAAGGTGGCGCCGGACGACGATACCATCAAAGTGGCGGCTTCGGCAGTGCCCCATGCGGAGATTCTGGAAGCGGCGAAACCTCTGCTGGAGGCAAAGGGATACAAGCTGGAGATCACGGTGTTCGACGATTATGTGCAGCCCAACGAGGTGGTTGAGGCAGGGGATTTTGACTGTAATTTCTTCCAGCATTCCCCCTATATGAATCAGTTTAACGAAGAAAAAAATACACACCTTGTCAATATCGGCGAGATCCATTATGAGCCTCTGGGCATCTATCCCGGACAGGAGACGGATCTTGCGGATCTGAAAGAGGGCAGTACCATCGCCGTACCCAATGACACGACTAACGAGGCCCGGGCGCTGCTTCTTTTGCAGGACAACGGTATTATCACACTGAGAGAGGGCGCGGGCGTGACGGCCACAGTCAACGATATCGCGGAGAATCCTTTCAATGTCAAGATCGTGGAACTGGACGCGGCGCAGGTGGCAAGGACACTGCCGGATGTCTCTTTCGGCGTACTGAACGGGAACTATGCAATGCAGGCGGGATTCAACGTTAAGACGGACGCGCTGGCCTATGAACTGGCGGATTCCGAGGCCGCAAGGACATATGTGAACGTCATCGCGGTGAGAGAAGGCGCGGAGGACCACAAGGATGTGCAGGCACTGGTGGAGGTCCTGAAATCCGATGAAATCACACAGTTTATCAATGACACCTATCAGGGAGCGGTAGTACCGTTTCAATGATAAAATGACTAAGGACGGCGCAGCCAAAGCTGCGCCGTCTTATTTCTGCGTTCCAGAGCGGGAACTGACCGATTCCTTTTACATACATTCTTGATTTTATACGGAAATCATATTATGATTAAGAAAGAAGAACCGGAAAACAATAAGGCGGCGCAAAGTGAAAAAAGAGAAAACGCCGCGGACAGGAGAAGGCATGTTATATATTGGTATTGATTTGGGGACAAGCGCGGTAAAGCTGCTGCTGATGGACGAAGAGGGGCGGATCCAAAGCATTGTCTCCCGGGAGTATCCGATCTTTTTCCCGCAGCCGGGGTGGTCGGAGCAGAATCCGGAGGACTGGTATGCGCAGACTATGGACGGGCTGAAAGAACTTCTGCGGGATGCGGACAAAAGCCAGGTGGCCGGCATCAGTTTTGGGGGCCAGATGCATGGCCTGGTGATTCTGGATGAGGAGGACCGGGTGATACGCCCCGCGATCCTGTGGAATGACGGACGCACCTTTGAGGAGAGCGATTATCTGAACAATGTAATCGGAAAGGAAAAGCTTTCCGAATATACGGCAAACATTTCTTTTGCGGGATTTACCGCGCCGAAGATCCTGTGGGTCAAAAAACGGGAGCCGGAGAATTTTGCGCGCATTGCCCGGATCATGCTGCCGAAAGACTACATAGCCTACAGGCTTACGGGAGTGCACTGCACCGATGTTTCCGATGCGTCCGGCATGCTGCTTTTTGATGTGAAGAACCGCTGCTGGTCGGAGGAGATGTGCGATATTTGCGGCGTCCGCAGGGAACAGCTTGCCAGAGTGTATGAGAGTTATGAGGCGGTGGGCTGCATTCTGCCCGGGATTGCGTCGGAACTGGGCATTCCGGAGAACGTGAAAGTGGCTGCGGGCGCGGGGGACAATGCCGCGGCGGCAGTGGGAACGGGAACGGTGGGAGACGGCATGTGCAATATCTCTCTGGGCACCAGCGGCACGGTGTTTATCTCGTCGAAAAAGTTCGGAGTGGACAGGTTCAACGCACTGCATTCCTTTGCCCATGCGGACGGAAGTTATCATCTGATGGGCTGCATGCTCAGTGCGGCTTCCTGTAATAAATGGTGGATGGACGACATTATCGGGACGGGAGACTATGCAAAAGAACAGGACGCGGTGGGAAAACTGGGTGAGAATCGTGTGTTTTTTCTGCCGTATCTGATGGGGG
>JAAVAG010000144.1 GCA_014804185.1 Lachnospiraceae bacterium | reverse complement strand
TACAGGGGATGCGGAAGAAAAGGCGGAGGAAGATATGCTGGAAAACGGACTGGATCTGCACGCGGATGTGTACCAGGCGGGGCATCATGGCAGCAGGACTTCCTCGAAGGAGGAGTTTCTGGATGAAGTGGCGCCGGTCTATGCGGTGATCAGTTGTGCGGAGGGCAATTCCTATGGGCACCCTCATGCCGCCACGCTGAATAAATTCCGGGAGCGGGGGATACAGGTGTTCCGCACAGACGAGCAGGGCAGTATCGTGGCCGTTTCCGACGGCACGACAATCACATGGAACTGTGCGCCGTCCGATACATGGAAAGCGGGCGAACCTACGGGAAGCGGAAGATAAGGAGCGCAGGGGGGATACACATGAAAGAACATGGCGTTACAATTCAGTCGGTAGAGCGGGCGCTGAGAATTCTGGATTGCTTTACCGGAAAGGAACAGGAACTGGGGATTACGGAAATCGCCGGACGGATGGGGCTGGGCAAGAGTACTGTTTACGGGCTGGTAAACACCCTTCTTGTAACGGGGTATCTGGAGCAGAATCCGGACAGTAAGAAATACTGTCTGGGACTGAAACTCTTTGAAATGGGAAATATTGTTCAGCGGCGGATGGACGTCCGGACGGCAGCGGGTTCGTATCTGAGACAACTTTCGGAAGAGACAAGGCTTACGGTACATATGGCGGTCTACCGGGACGGACAGGTAATTTATATTGACAAGGTGGATGCGCCGGACAGCAGAATTGTTTACTCTCAGGTTGGAAAGGTGGCGCCAATCTACTGCACGGGCATAGGCAAGGCAATTCTGGCCTGGCTGCCGGAAAAAGAACGGCAGTGGCTGCTCTCCGGGGAGAGAGCGGCGATGACTCCTCACACGATTGTGGAGCGGGCCGCTTTGGAGGCGGAACTGGCGGAAATTCGCAAAAACGGGTACTCCATGGACCGGGAGGAGTTGGAGATCGGGCTGCGCTGCGTGGGTGCGCCCGTGTTTGACGCCGGGGGCCATCCCATTGCCGCAATCAGTGCTTCCGGTACAGTCGGAAATCTCTCTGAGGACCGGGAAAAAAATATACAGAAAAAGATCTGTGAAATAGCGCTTGCCATTTCTGCTAAAATGGGGTATAAATAAATTACATAATCAATTTTACGAACGGCGTTCAATAATAACGAACAAATGTAGAAAGGTACAAGTGCGGATGGAAAAAGTAAAAGTTGCGATTATCGGACCGGGAAATATAGGAACCGATCTGATGTACAAAGTGATGAGGAGCGATGTCCTGCAGATGGATTATATGGTGGGGATCGTCGAATCAGAGGGGATCAAGAGAGCCAGAGGGCTGGGGTTTAAAACCTCTACGGAAGGTGTGGAGGCGATTCTCGGGGAGAAAGATATTAAAATTGTCTTTGAGGCCACAAGCGCTAAGGCGCACCTGCATAATGCCCCGTTGCTTAAAGCGGCGGGAAAGGTGGCGATTGATATGACTCCTGCGGCAGTAGGGCCTTATGTGGTACCCTGTGTCAACCTGGATTCCCTGTCCGATGAAATGAATTTTAACATGGTGACCTGCGGCGGCCAGGCCACAGTGCCTATTGCTTATGCTATCAACCGGGTGGCGGACAGCGAATATACGGAGATTGTATCCTGTATTTCTTCCAAAAGCGCCGGGCCGGGTACCAGGGCAAATATAGACGAGTTTACGGAGACCACGGCCAACGCACTCAGAACGGTGGCGGGCGCGGACAGGAGCAAGGCGATTATTATTCTGAATCCTGCGGATCCGCCGATCATGATGATCAACACGATTTATTCTCTTGTGAGAAATCCGGATGAGGAGGCGATCCGCAGGTCGGTGGAGGAGATTGTCGGCCGCATCCGGCAGTATGTTCCCGGATATAAACTCAGGACTCCGCCCATTCTGGATGGGAACAAGGTGACTGTGATCATTGAGGTGGAGGGAGCCGGAGATTTCCTGCCAAGGTATTCCGGTAATCTGGATATTATCAATTCTGCCGCTGTTGAAGTTGCCTCCAAAATTGCGCGGCGGCGATTTCTGGAAACGGAAACAGGAGGAATGTAGGAGGAATGCAGATGAATAAGAAGATTAATATTGTAGATACCACCATGCGGGATGGCAGCCATGCCATGAGCCACAGCTATTCGCCAGAGCAGGTGAGGACCATTGCACGGGGACTGGATGAGGCGGGGGTATCCATTATCGAAATCAGCCATGGGGACGGGCTTGCGGGATCGTCCATCAATTACGGATTCTCCGCCACCAGGGATATAGAATTGATCCGGGAGGCATCCGGTGTGATCCGCCATGCCACGCTGGGCGCTCTGCTGATTCCGGGAATCGGTACGATACGTGATCTGCAGGAGGCTTACGACAACGGCGTGCGTGCGGTGAGAATAGCGACCCATGTCACGGAGGCGGATATTGCCATCGAGCATATCAAGGCGGCCAAAGAACTGAATATGTTTACCGTGGGATTTCTGATGATGATCCATATGGTAGAACCGGAGAAGATACTGGAGCAGGCCAGAATCTTTGTGGATCAGGGGGTGGATTACATTAATCTGGCCGATTCCGCAGGATATCTGACGCCCGATGCGGTAAAGGCCAGGATTGGGATTCTGAAAGAAAATCTGGATATTCCCATAGGATTTCATGCGCACAATAACCTGGGGCTTGCCATCGCGAACTCTATGGCGGCGGTGGAAGAGGGAGCCGAATATATAGACGGCACCTGCCGCGGTCTGGGAGCCGGAGCCGGAAACTGCCAGGAGGAAGTATTTGTGGCCGTGATGAACCGGATGGGAATTGACACCGGTGTTGACATGGACAGGCTGATGGAGGTAGCGGAAAAGGATGTGGATCCCATTATGCTAAGACCCCAGAAGATTGATACTGCCTCTCTGATGCTGGGCTATTCCGGCGTATATTCCAGTTTCCTGCTGCATGCCCGGCGGGCTGCAGAGCAGTTTGACGTTCCGGTGAAAGAGATTCTCGTGGAACTGGGCAGGAGAAAGATGGTAGGCGGACAGGAGGATATGATTGTGGACGTGGCGTATGCGCTGTCCCAAAGCAAAAAGCATGATCAGTAAAAAGTATGTCTGTAAAACAGAGAGCGCCGCGGTCAGATGCGGCGCTCCGTTTTGTGGGGATACTTTTTTTTGCGGTGTTTCTGGCGGTACTGTGTGGGTGTCATGCCCACGGTTCTGTGAAAAAGCTGGTTAAAATAAGGAATATAATTATAACCGCAGGCGGAGGCGATGTCCACGATCAGATCATCGGTGGTGGAGAGCAGCCGCTTTACGTTGGCGAGCCGAACCTGGTTGATATAGGCGGAGACCGTAATGCCGTTTACCTCCTTGAAAATGCGGCTCAGATAGCTGGGGCTTGTATAAGCCTCCTCAGCAAGAATATGCAGGCTGAGGTCTTCGGCATAGCGCCTGTTGATGCTGTCCGTAACGGCAAAGACCAGCTTCTGGCTGGGCTTTACCTCCCTGGTATCCTGCAGAGCGGTGCGGTTTTGGGCATAATGACCGGCGGCAAATATCAAAAGAGACAGGGCGAGATGGTCAAAGAGACGGCCGGATAGCAGATCTGCATCCTGCTGCGCATAGAGCAGGAGAGTCTCATAGTGCGCAAAAATTTCCAGGTCTTTTTTGCAATAGCTGTCAGATGACGGAGACTTTGACAGCGCCGGACGAAAAAATTCCGCCAGAAGCGCGGCGGTTCCGGCATCCTCGTCAAGCATCATCATAACCTCTTCGGAGACCGTCAGAAAGCAGATGCTGATTTCCTTGCTGTTTCCGGAAATCAATGTAATCCTGCTCTCATCGGAGAGCAGGTAAGCGCTGCCGGATACAAACGGAAGCAGCTGCCGCTGTGTCTGCAGATGTCCCGATCCATATTTAATGAGAAGAAACAGACAGGCGTCTGCCGGTATGTCCAGCTGAATCCTGCGGCTGCTTTTTACCGAATGTATGCGTATCAGTTCTGAAAAACGGTTCATAAACGACTCCTTTCATCCTGAACTCTATGATATCATGCTTTGATATCATGATATCGTGCCTTAATATTATGATATAGTAAAAATAAAATAATATCAAGTCAAAATAAAATATGAATAAATCATAACGACATGTTATAATAATATCAATACAACAAAGAGCAGAACGGAGGGATGATATGAACAGTATTTCTGATATTTTCGCGGGATTGGAAGAGGAGGATCTGGAGAAATACCGCAGAATCATTGAGTGGTGCGGCAGACGGTCAGGAATCACAGACGGTATATGCGGTGTGGTAGGACTGGATGACCTTACGGCGGATCAGGATTCAGAGACCGTATTTCAAGGCGCTCCGCAGGATGAGGAACTAAAATATATCATGGCTGTGGGAGCCATGATGTATACAATAATTTTTTCGAAAAACATGTCGGAGGAGGATGTATATCCTCCTATCGCAAAGGCGATGAACGCCATGGCGGCAACTTTTTTTCAGCAGGACGGAGAGGGAAAAGTGCTTCCCTGGTTTGATATTTTCGGCGATTATACCGGACGGCCATGAGAGAACAGCGACAGACAGGGAATCCTGCTGCAGGTTCCCGGAACAGGAGGAAGAAATGAGACAATGTGATATGGAGCAGTTTCTGTCAACGCTCTGCAGGGACAGGAAGACTTTGGAGATGTTTCGTCATCTGGTGAACGGATCCTATATCCGGGTGGTAAATTATCACAGTACCGATCCGGTTAATGCGGAAAGGTATGAAGCCGAGGTCAAATATTTCAGTGAAAATTTTGTGCCGGTTACTTTTCGGGATCTGGATACCTTTTTTGAGACAAAAAAGTGGCCGTATAATAAACCCGGTCTGATCCCGGCTATCTTTGAGGGCTTTCGAAATCAGTACGATGTGATGCTGCCGATTTTGGACAAATATCATTTTACGGGCTGGTTTTATCTGCCGAGTTTTTATATGGATGTGCCGGTGGAGGAGCAGATCGCATTCAGCGATGCACATGAACTGGATCTGATCGACAAGGAACTGTATCCCGATAAGAGGGTCGCCATGAACTGGGACGAGGTCAGGGAGATTGCCTCCAGACATGAGATCTGCTGCCACACGGGAACGCATTTTCAGATTTTTCCGGACACTCCGGAGGAGGATATGTACAGAGAAATCGTCCTGTCCAAGAAGAAACTCGAGGAAGAGATCGGGCGTGAGGTGCAGCTTTTCTGCTGGCTGTACGGGGCAAATTACGGATACAATGTGCGGGCCCAGAAATTTCTGAAAGAAGCGGGTTACAAATATGTGCTGGGCAATCTGGAGATTGAGAAGATCAGATAGCGGAGAGGACAAAGAGATGAGAAGAAGTGAGGCGATCCTGCAGAGGCCGGAATTTTGCTTTAACAGAGGAGTTTATAAATCCATGGGCTTTTCGGACAAGGATCTGGACAAGCCCATTATAGGAATTGCCAATACCTGGAGCGAACTGGTGCCGGGCAGCTACAACCTGCGGGCGGTAGCCGACAGCGTCCGCAGAGGGATTTACGCGGCGGGCGGAACGGCGGTGGAATTCGGCGTGATCGGCGCATGTGACGGAACCGCCCAGGGAAATGAAGGGATGAAGTTTATTCTGCCCTCCCGGGATCTGATTGCCAACGATGTGGAGGTTATGGTGCAGGCCCATCAGCTGGACGGCATAGTGCTGCTGGGATCCTGCGACAAAATTGTGCCGGGACTGCTGATGGCGGCGGCCAGACTGAAACTGCCCGCGATTCTGCTGCCCGGAGGTCCTATGCAGGGCGGACCGGTTTTTGACGGCAGAGCATCGGATCTCACCAGCCTTTCGGAGGGATGCGGCATGGTCAACGCGGGAAAGCTGGAGGCGGAGCAGTTGTACCGTATGGAGGATACCTGCGGGCCGGGGTGCGGCTCCTGCTCTTTCTATGGCACGGCCAATACCATGTGCTGTCTGGCGGAGGCACTGGGGCTTACTCTGCCGCAGGGCGCTCTGATCCCGGCGGTTTACGCGGAGCGGACGCGGATTGCCTTTGCCACGGGAGAGGCGATTGTGGAACTGGTAAACCGGAACATAACGGCGGATCAGATCCTGAACGAGGATTCCATGGACAATGCCATCCGGGTGCTGAATGCCACCGGAGGTTCCACCAACGGTGTGCTGCACCTTACGGCGGTGGCCAGAGAACTGGATATTTCCGCCGAGACCATGATGGAGAAGTTCCGTCGGCTTGGAGAGACCACTCCGCTGGTGGCGAAAGTGAATCCCTCTTCCAAATATAATATGGAAGATTTTTACATGGCCGGGGGGATTCCCCAGGTGATGAAAGAAATCGAGAGCCTGCTGCACACCGGCGTCATGACGGTGACGGGAAAAAGTCTGAAAGAAAATCTGGATGCGTTTGCCTGCGGAAACGTGGACCGCAGAGTGATCCGGACAATGGAGGATGCGTTTGCGGATTTCGGCGGCATTGCGGTGCTGTCCGGCAATCTTGCGCCGGAGGGATGCGTTACCAAACCTTCCGCCATCAAGGAAAATATCCGCCGTTTCACTGGCAGAGCCAGAGTGTTTGACTGTGAGGAGGATGCGGAGAAAACCATTCTGGAGGGCGGGATCAGTCCCGGAAGCGTGGTGGTGATCCGCTATGAGGGCCCCAAGGGCGGCCCCGGTATGCGGGAAATGTATAAGGCCATGAAATATCTCTACGGAATGGGACTGGCGGAGTGCACCGCGCTGGTGACGGACGGGCGGTTTTCCGGCACAAACAACGGCTGCTTTGTGGGACATGTCTCGCCGGAGGCTGCCGAGGGCGGAGTCATCGCACTGGTGGAGGACGGGGACGAGATCACTATCGATATCCCGGAAAAGACCGTCACTCTCCATGTGGCGGATGAGGTTTTGGAGGAGCGGAGAAAGAAATGGAAAGCGCCGGAGCCAAAGTACAGAAAGGGATATCTGGCGGTTTACTCTAAAATGGCCGCGTCCGCAAGTCGTGGTGCGGTACTGGAAATATAGGGAGGTGTAAAGAATGAGTTTTTGTTACAAAGGAAAGACGGTGGGCATCACCGGAGCGGCTTCCAGGGCGGGCATCGGATTTGCGATTGCAAAAGCGTTTCTGGAGAGCGGGGCAAAAGTCTTTATCTGTGACCTGAACGAAGAGGCGCTGGCAGCGGCGCAGAGGGAACTGGCAGAGTACGGAGAGACTGCGGCCTATGCCGCGGATGTCAGCGATGAGACGGCGGTGAGGGAACTGTTTGACAGGGCGGAGAGACAGTTCGGTCAGATCGATATTTTTATCAACAACGCAGGCATCTATCCCCAGAGCCTGCTCTGTGACATGACGGCCAGGCAGTGG
>JAAVAG010000143.1 GCA_014804185.1 Lachnospiraceae bacterium | reverse complement strand
ATATGCTATCCTAATTGTAGACCAATACAATAATGAAAGGAGGCATGTCTATGTTGAAGTTTCAAGATGATTATACCACCCTTATCGCTACTTTTGAAGATTTTATTTTACTTGTTTTTGCAATGATTGATGACTTAAATAAGCAGTTTGTTCCCGCGTCTGTTTCACAAAGGCGAAATGTCTCTACTGCAAAAATGTCTGCTTCCGAAATCATTACCCTGAGTATCTGCGGCGAGGTGATTAGTATTGATTCTGAAAAAGCATGGTATTCTTTTGTGAAACTCCCTGTCTGTAAGTTTGGGCGTGCGCGTTTCTGCCATTCTTTCCGTATAGATGGTGCGAATTACGGGAAATGCCCTTCTAAAAAAGAAACTTATTATGGCTTTAAAGTCCATGCCCTGATCACTTTGGAGGGATATATCACGGCATTTAAGATCACACCGGCCTCCATCGATGACCGGGAAAGCCTGCGTCACTTGGCTGAAAATCATCTGGGTCTGGTGATCCTTGGGGACAAAGGTTATACCGGGGAGCGGCTTTTAGAAGATAGGCGCTCAAAAGGCATATGCCTTATGTCGCTAAAACTTTCCAGTTACAAAACAAACTTGCCAAAGGCAGTCAGGCAGTTGATTTTTCGCTTTCGACGCAGAGTTGAAACAGTATTTTCCCAACTCAGCGAGCAGATGAATGCGGAAAAAGTGCTTGCCAAGAGTTTTCATGGATTATGTACCCTCCTGCAAAACAAGATTTTGGGGCATAATCCATGCATGGCATTCAACAGCATATTCCATGAAGCATGTGATATTGGAAAGATTAAACAACTGGTCTTCTAAAAAATAGTCTTGCAAAATTAGACAGGGTTTTCTGCGTTTTTCAGTAATCTCAATCGTCCGATATTAAAGTAGCACAATGAGTTAGGCTAGAATCGCTGTAGGGACAAACGAAAAAGCAGTCACCGCCGCATATGCCTTTCATAATGCCTATAAAATTGTCTGCCTGCGACATGCAACAGCATTCTGCCCTTTACCGCTCTCCAGTTTCTCAATTATGCTCTGGTTGTTTCATCTGTTCCTCCAGCCACTGTTCAATTTTGGCGCAAAATTATTGTATGTAAATGCCCAAAACCAAGTTTATTCATGAAAATATTATATGCTTTCATATTTCCGATATCCGGAAAACCAAACGGCCCGATATACTCTCCGCGCTTCATCCTAGTCTCCAGCGGGTTCCCCACTTCCACATAATTCTTTCCAGACGTGACAAATCTTTCACTATGATGCATCCAGCCTTCCCGGCCCGGCACTGCCTGACCAGTTCCTGGAACTTTGAACCGCAATGCACTCTCCTGCCCCGGACTGCATATAGTATCCGTAACAGCTTTGTAAAGGATGATTTCAGTGACCATCTATATCGTAAAGCCCGGAGACACCGTGGATTCCATCGCCGCCGAAAACGGAGTGTCCGCCGGTTCCGTCATATACAACAATCAGCTGGAGTATCCCTATCGTCTGGCCATCGGGCAGGCTCTGCTGCTGTCACTGCCCGGCTTTTCCTATGACAGAAGCATTCGCTCGGGGGGATATGCCTATCCGTTCATCAATGACTGGGTTCTGGAGCAGTCCCTGCCGTATCTCTCCGATCTGTATGTTTTTTCCTACGGATTTACAACGGAGGGAGAACTGGTTCCGCCGTGGGCGGAGGATGACACCATGATCGCCGCGGCAAAGAGTGCGGGCAGCGCGCCTGTACTCACACTGACCCCTTTCGGGCCGGACGGGCAGTTCAGCAATTATCTGATCCATGCCGTCGTAAGCGATTCCGCCGCCGCAGAAAGGCTGATTGAAAATCTGCAGGTGCAGATCCTGACCCGCGGCTTCGAGGGAGTGGACATTGATTTTGAGTATATCCTGCCGGAGGACCGCCTGGCATTTGTCCGGTTTGTAAACCAGGTGCGGGAAGCAGTAAACGCCCTGGGCTATCCGGTTTCCGTGGCACTGGCGCCCAAGACATCTGACGACCAGCCGGGGCTGCTCTATGAGGGAAAAGACTACGGACTGCTTGGAGAAGCCGCAGATTATGTGCTGCTGATGACCTATGAGTGGGGGTATACATACGGCCCGGCCATGGCAGTGGCGCCACTGAATCAGGTGCGCAGGGTGGTGGAATATGCCCTGACACGCATCCCGGCGGAGAAGATCCATCTCGGCATACCGAACTATGGGTACGACTGGACACTGCCCTATGAAAAAGGCGTCTCCGCGGCAAGAACCATAGGGAATATCGAGGCGGTGCAGATCGCCGCGTCATACGGCGTGCCGATACAGTTCGACGAGGAAAGCGCCTCTCCGTTTTTCCGGTATGAAACAGGAGGCGCGCTTCACGAGGTGTGGTTTGAGGATGTGAGAAGTCTGGAGGCAAAATACGGACTTGTGGCGCAGTATGGGCTCAGGGGAATCGGAATCTGGCAGATTATGAAATTGTTCCGGCCCGGATATCTGCTGCTTAAGGATCGGTTTTTGATCCAATGATATGATATCAGCAAATCTTTCTGCCAGATTTATTATGTTTCCCCGCAGCCTTTCTTCTTCCTCTCCGCTCTGACAATCTGCTTTTCCCATGTTTTTTCTGCCTGGATCCGCAGAAATGCCCTGAGCGGCGCTAAATCCTGCCGGGTGTCCCACGCTTCCAGCGCTTCATAGTAGTCCCGGCGGTCTTCCTCGTGGATAATGACGGGCGGATGCCCATGAATGATCAGCAGATAATTCATCGCCAGACGCCCGGTTCTCCCGTTTCCATCGGCAAAGGGGTGGATGTTCTCAAATTTGGCATGGAAATATGCCGCTGCCGTCAAAACGTTCTCGGGGGCAATGTCCTGCAGTTCTTCAAGCAATTCAGCCATTTCCTCCGGAACGTCCTCAGGGGCCGCGCCCACCTCGCTTTTCCCGGTTACATAATCGTGCAGCTTATATTTACCGGGTCGCTCTCCAAGCTGCCATCGCCGGGTATCATAGGTGCCATGTGTCAACTGGAGCTGCATTTCCATGACAAGGGATTCATCTAATGGGCGACCGTCCCGAAACGAACAGAGGAACAATTCATTCGCTTCCTTTGCGTTGCGTATTTCAAAAAGTGTGCGCAAATCACCGGTATAGGAAGTAACACTGTCATGCTCAAAAATTTCTCTCGTGTCATGGTAGGTGACATTATCGTTTTCAATTTTTCCGGAGTGGAACGCAAACGCAATACTATGGCCGCTTAATGCCTCGGCCAGTTCGGCGTCCGTCCGTATCTTTTTGCGCTGCCACAACTCCAGCGCTTTTTCATAATTCGTCATAGAAAGCCTCCTGGTTATGATGGAGTTTTTCAACATTATACCGTGGTATCAAAACATTATACCACATAAAACAGCATCGCGGAAAATCCTTGAAAATTTATCTCTTTGGTATTACCATATGGCACCTGCTCCATAATTCGTTTTTATATGAAAATACATTCTCTGTCATACTTTCCTCCACAAAACCAATTTTTTCATAACAATGTTTCGCTATCCTATTTTCACGAAACACGTTCAAATGGACCGACTTCACATCTGTTATCTCAAAGGCATACTGTATGGCTAATTTCAACATTTCTTTTCCGTATCCTGTTCCCCGTTTCTTAGGATCTACTATAATAAACTTGAGAAAACCTGTATCATCATCAACATTGATGGAATAGCAAAAAAAGCCTACGGGGCTTCCATCGGTTTCTGTCGCCACATACGCACTGTCCGTCCATTCTATCGCATTTCTTTCCAAAAAAACATGCAGATTTTCCCTTGTAACAGGATATGGAATAAGATTGGCACACCATAAGGCATGAATTTTCTCATCGTCAATCCATTTTTCTACATATTCATAGTCTTTGCTCTCTATATATGGTCTTATCCTCATGTGTAAATTCCTCTCGCTTCAAGTTGATCCGGCAAAATCATACCACAATCACGTTCCTGCTTTCAATACGGTTACCACATGTTGATATAATTACATATTGACTGATTTTCATGGAAATTGTTAAAATTGATATATCCACCTGTGGATTGCAACCGCACAGGTGAAAGAAAATTTGCAGATGTGGAGGTAATTCAAATGATTGAAGTCAGAATAATTGATGCAGAACATAAACAGGATATCAACATTCCTAATGAGCCGTTTTCATTGTTTGGAAAGATGATACCATCATATATCAACGAACAATGGCAGTACAGTATTGTCCGCTTTAAGGAAGAAGAAATAAGCGAAATGTGTTTTCCGGACGAAAATTATGATTACGATAAGCTCTCGGAAAACAGTATTTTTGTCGGTGCATACGATGAAGATCAATGTATTGGACTTGCTATCCTGCAGCAGGCAATGATGAAATATATGTATTTGTATGATTTAAAGGTTAACAGGAATTACAGGGGGTTACAGATTGGCAAAATGCTGATCGAGGTGTCAAAGGAAGTTGCTGTAAACCAGGGGTATAACGGAATTTATACACAAGGGCAGGACAATAATCTCGGTGCGTGTCTGTTTTATCTGAAAAATGGCTTTGTTATCGGCGGACTGGACACCCACGTATATACAGGCACCTCGCAGGAAGGAAAAAGCGATATTCTATTTTACCTTGATGCCGCCAAATAAACCTCGAAGGAATAAAGCTTCCATTGAGCCAAAATATCCGGCAGGCGGATCACGCATAATTTCGTCCAGGCTCTCATATCTTGTCATAAATCATCCAACCCACACGGCATTGCGGTAGTGAACAAAGGCATTTATGGCAGTGCGGAAATGAGAGGAAGTATGCGAGACAGCAATCATACACCCGGGCATGCACCGTATGTCCGGGGACAGAATATTCTGGAGGAGGCAAAGCAGAAAACGCCCCTGGAGGCGTTCCTGGAACAGCTGAACGATCCGCTGATCTTTATTCTGTTTGTGGCCGCCGCCATTTCCATGCTCCTGCGGGAGTTCAGCGACACCGCTATCATATTGACCGTCATTCTCGTCAACGCCACCGTCGGCGTGATCCAGGAGGGCAAGGCACAGAAAGCGCTGGAGGCACTGAAACAGATGACCAGTCTGCGGGCGCTGGTAAAACAAAACGGGCATCCCGTGGAGATACCCGCCAGCGATCTGATCCCCGGGGATATCGTCCTTTTGGACGCCGGCAGACAGATTCCCGCGGATCTGCGCCTGACGGAAGTAAACTCCCTGAAAGTGGAGGAATCCGCCCTCACCGGGGAATCTCTCCCCGTGGAAAAGGATCTTGTTCATCACAACAAAGCATATATGTCCACCAATGTCACTTACGGCAGAGGGGAGGGCGTGGTTACCGCAATCGGCATGGACACGGAGATCGGCAAGATCGCCCGGATGATCAACGAAGCTCCCCATGAGACCACGCCCCTGCAAAAGCGCCTGGCCGACCTGGGCAAAGTGCTCAGCATTCTTTCCATCCTGCTGTGTGTGGCGCTGTTTGTCATCGCCGTCCTGCAAAAACGCGACGTGATGGAAATGCTGCTCACCGCCATCTCCCTGGCTGTGGCGGCCGTCCCGGAAGGACTCCCCGCCATTGTCACCATCGTGCTGGCCCTGAGCGTATCCCGCATGGTCAAAGTAAATACCATCGTCAAGAGACTTCCCAGCGTGGAGACCTTAGGCTGCGTCAGTGTCGTCTGCTCCGATAAGACAGGAACCCTGACACAGAACAAAATGACAGTCGTATCCTGTTTTACGGACGGAAAACTGACAGACGTATCGGAACTTTCCCCGGACACCCATAAATATTTTCTGGAGGGCTTTGCCCTGTGCAACGACGCCGTGCTGGAGGAACCTGAATTTATCGCCCGCCGCTCCCTCCTGCATAAACCTCTGCTGGCCGCCTCCGCTCCCGCCGGATCCGCCAAAGCCCCTGCGCGCATGGGCGATCCCACCGAACTGGCCCTTCTGGATATGGCGGCCTCCTATCGTCTGTACCGCAGCCGCCTGGAGGCGGCCTGCCCGCGCATCGCTGAGATTGCTTTCGACTCGGACCGCAAGATGATGACAACCCTGCACCGCGCGGGTTCCTCCTACATCTCTTACACAAAGGGTTCCATCGAGGAGATTTTAAAGCGCTGCCGCTATATATGGCTCCATGGCAGGCAGATTCCCCTCTCTTATTCCCACAAAAAGCAAATCCTGCAGACGGCCTCCGCTCTCTCCCAAAAAGCGCTGCGCCTGCTGGCGCTGGGGATGCGTCTGGAGGGAACAGCCCCTGTGGCCTCCAGAACTTACGGTACTTCGGTCTCCTCCGGAAAACCTGTCCCCTCCGAAAACGACCTGATCTTTGTGGGACTGGCGGGCATGATGGACCCCGTCCGCCCGGAGGCGGCTGCGGCCGTACGGGAATTCGACCGGGCGGGGGTGCGCACAGTCATGATCACAGGCGACCGGAAAGACACCGCCTTTGCCATCGCCGGGCAGCTGGGGATTGCCGGAGATCTCTCGGAGTGCATGACCGGACAGGAGATAAACACCCTCTCAGACAAAGATTTTACCGCCGCTCTGACCCATACCAGAGTCTTTTCCCAGGTATCCCCGGAGCATAAGGTGCGCATTGTAAAAGGACTGAAAGAGAGCGGCAGGATCGTGGCCATGACAGGCGACGGCGTCAACGACGCTCCCTCCTTAAAATCCGCCGACGTGGGAATCGCCATGGGGATCACCGGCACGGATGTGGCCAAAAATGCCGCCGATATCATCCTGACGGACGACAATTTCGCCACCATTGCCAAAGCCATCGCCCAGGGCAGATGCATCTATGCCAATATCAAAAAATCGGTGCTGTTCCTGCTGTCCTCCAACTTCGGCGAGATTATCACCATGCTCACCGCCATCCTGCTGGGCCTGTGTGCTCCGCTGAAATCCAGCCATATTCTGTGGATTAATCTGATCACGGATTCTCTACCCGCGCTGGCGCTTGGCACCGACACGTGTGACACCGACCGTTTTATGCACAGTCCGCCACGGGCAAAAAACGAAAATCTCTTCGCCCACGGGGGCTTAAGCTGCACCCTGCTCTATGGCCTGCTTATCGCCGCCGTCAGTATGACCGCCTTTTTGCTGATGCCCCTGACCGTCCTGCACAGCAGGAATCTGGATCCGACGCTGGAAAATATCCGGCATATTCTGGAGATTCCGGAAGTGCTGGTCCGCTCCCAGACCTACGCTTTTACCGTGCTGGGCATCTCTCAGCTTTTTCACGCCATCGGAATGCGGGACACCTCCAGATCGATCTTTCGGATGAACCACCTGGCCAACAAGCTGATGATCGCCGCCTTTGCCATCGGACTTGGGCTGCAGCTTCTGGTCACCAGAATACCCTACTTTATTCAGGCATTCGGCACCTGCCGTCTCTCTCCCGGAGAGTGGCAGCAGTTGATTTTGCTTGCGGCCATGCCTCTGCTGGCCCACGAACTGCTGCTCTTTTCGCCGGGCGCAATACTGCGCCGCCACCACGGGCAGCCGTAGTAGCCCACGAACAGCCATGGTAGTTCGGGGCAGCCGTAGCAGCCCATGAACAGCTGTAGTAGTCTGGGCAGCCGCAGCAGCCCATGAACAGCTGTAGTAGTCTGGGCAGCCGCAGCTGCCCATGGGAAAGCCTCCGGAAAGTCCCGCCAGGCAGGATTTTCCGGAGGCTTTATTGTCTGCCGGGTGCTCCACTCTATATAAGCCGCATAAACGCCAGCAAAATCAGCAAGATTCCGCTGATCCATGCCAAATCTGCATGAATTCTGCCCGCCAGGGCTTTCCCTACCCTGCCGCCCAGACGCATCATCAGGAAATTGATCACAAACGCCGCCGGAACAGCCAGTATCATCCGGAAATCATCGACGCCCACGCCGATCCCGGCGGCGATGCTGTCCAGAGAAAGGGAGACTCCCAGCACCAGAGCCTCACCGGCGGAGAGCACATGATCTCCGTCCCGGTCCGCCTCCTTTGCCTCTTTTCCTCCGGAGCGGTCAAACAGCTTCACCACCCCCAGCACAAACAGGATGATAAATCCCGCCTCCGACGTAAAACCGGCAGGCAAACCCCTCCCAAGGATTCTGCCCGCCCCCATGGAGAGCAGCAGCATCAGTCCCGATGCCGCGGACACAATGCCCACGGACAAAAGCGGCATT
>JAAVAG010000142.1 GCA_014804185.1 Lachnospiraceae bacterium | reverse complement strand
CAAGGACATTCTGACCATTAAGGATCTTTGCAGAGAAAATCACATACCGGTTGAAATGCTGGAGCCGTCTTTCAGCTGGTCGGACTTTCGTTTAAACGCAGACGGACTGATTCCCGTTGTAACACAGGATTGTAAAACCGGTGAGGTTCTGATGGTTGCATATATGAATGAAGAAGCCTATCTGCATACGATACAGACCGGAAGAATGACATATTACAGCCGGAGCCGCGGGAAACTCTGGCTGAAAGGGGAGACCAGCGGTCATTTTCAGTATGTGAGATCCCTCATGGCAGACTGTGATATGGATACGCTGCTCGCAAAGGTATATCAGGTGGGAGCCGCGTGCCATACGGGAGCGCATTCCTGTTTCTTTAACAAAATACTGGCATCTGACGCGGACGACGGTAAGAATCCTCTGAATGTCTTTGAAGATGTATATGAAGTAATCAAAGACCGAAAGATTCATCCGAAAGAGGGGTCTTACACCAATTATCTATTTGAGAAGGGAATTGATAAGATCCTTAAGAAACTGGGTGAGGAGGCGACCGAGATCGTCATTGCCGCCAAAAATCCAAATCCCAATGAGATTAAATATGAGATCAGCGATTTTCTGTACCATATGATGGTTCTGATGGCGGAAAAAGAGATCAGTTGGGAAGAGATCACAAAAGAACTGGCCAGGCGCTAGTGCGCAGAAAACCTGTACCGGTCTAAAATATTCTGCAAAATCATACATTATAACGGATGGCATGCACATACTGCAGGCCATCCGTTGTTTCAAATGGACAGAGAAACACAATTAGAATCGGCACGGAGGGCGCATATATGGACACATCAGACAGAAGACTGGAACTTGTCCGCAGCGTGAGACAGGAGCAGGAGAGAAACAGTGCGGCCATGCGGCAGCGGGAGTCGTTATATTACGGGGCAAGCGATAGTTATCTTCCGGATCCTGCTCCCGGGCAGGCGGTAATGTCCGGTTTTAAACTGCGTTTTTTTATTGCACTGGTGCTGTTTATGGCATTTATGGTGATGGACAAAAACAATTGGGCGGTTTTTGAGGTTGACAGCGGCACAATCTACGAAACCATCAGCCGAAACGCAAAAGGGTTTGATTTTGGGGATATTTTCCCTTATACTGTAGATGATTGATAATAAGACAGAAAGATGAGGATACTTATGGATAAACTGGCGCTGTCGGACGATATTCTGCTGCAGATCGAAAAACCGGCAAGGTATATCGGACATGAAGTGAACGCTGTGGTAAAGGATCCGGAAAAAGTACAGATTCGTTTTGCCATGTGTTTTCCGGATGTATATGAGATCGGTATGTCCCATCTGGGCATACAGATTATTTATGATATGTTGAACAGTTATGAAGATGTCTGGTGTGAGAGGGTATATTCCCCGTGGGTGGATCTGGACCGGATCATGCGCAGGGAGCATATTCCTCTGTTTGCTCTGGAATCCCAGGATCCCATCCGGAATTTTGATTTCCTGGGCATCACGATTCAATATGAAATGTGTTATACCAATATTCTGCAAATACTTGATCTTTCGGGAATTCCTCTGCTTGCAAAAGAGAGAGGGGAGAGTGATCCCATTGTCATAGGAGGAGGACCGTGTACCTATAACCCGGAGCCTCTGGCGGATTTTTTTGATCTCTTCTATATCGGCGAGGCGGAGACACGATATCGGGAACTTCTTGATCTGTATCAGGAATACCGCAGCCAAAACTGGAGCAGGGTGGAATTTCTGGAACGGGCCGCCCGAATTCCCGGAATGTATGTTCCCACATTTTATGAGCCGGTATATCATGAGGACGGTACGCTCGCCTCATTTTCTCCCGTAAAAGAAGGCATTCCCGCTGTAGTACGAAAAGAACTTGTGTCGGATCTTTCAAACACCTGCTATCCCATGAAACCGGTAGTGCCTTATATTAAGGTGACGCAGGATAGGGTGGTACTGGAGATTCAGAGAGGGTGTATCCGCGGGTGCAGATTCTGCCAGGCAGGGCAGCTGTATCGCCCGGTGCGGGAGCGGGATGTGGAGCAGATGAAAAAATATGCCCTTGAGATGCTGCGCAATACCGGACATGAGGAGATTTCCCTGAGTTCCTTAAGTTCCAGCGATTACAGCAGTCTTCCGGAACTGGTAAACTTTTTGATGGATAAATGCAGCAGAGAGCATATAAATATTTCCCTGCCTTCCCTGCGCATCGATGCTTTCTCCCTGGATGTGATGAGTAAAATACAGGATATCCGCAAGACAAGCCTTACTTTCGCGCCGGAGGCGCGCAGCCAGAGACTGCGCGATGTAATCAACAAAGGGCTGACGGAGGAAGTGATCTTAAGCGGTGCGGCAATGGCGTTTGCGGGAGGATGGACAAGGGTGAAGCTGTATTTTATGCTGGGACTTCCCACGGAGACGGAGGAGGATATCAGAGGGATCGCCGATCTGTCCAACAAAATTGCGGCAACCTTTTTTGATACGGTTCCCAAGCAGGAACGCAAAAATGGAAAAGTACAGATCGTCACCAGCACTTCCTTTTTTGTGCCAAAGCCCTTTACGCCATTTCAGTGGGCGCGGCAGTGCACAAAGGAAGAATTCATTGAAAAGGCATATTTTACCAAACGGGCCATTGCGGAACAGCTGAATCAGAAGAGTATCAAGTACAACTGGCATGAGGCGGATACCGCCGTTCTGGAGGGTGTTCTTGCCAGAGGAGACAGGAGAATCGGACAGGTTCTGTTAAATGTCTATCAAAAAGGCTGTATTTATGACGCGTGGAGCGAATATTTTGACAACGAAAAATGGGAGGAGGCGTTCCGGGAGTGCGGACTGGATATGGGATTTTACACATTCCGGGAGCGCGGACTGGATGAAATATTCCCATGGGATTTTATTGACTGCGGTGTGAGCAGAGAATTTCTTTTGCGGGAGTGGAAGATGGCGCAGGAGGAAAAGATCAGCCCCAACTGCCGCGCGCAGTGCCAGGGCTGCGGTGCCGGCCGTTTTGGCTGCGGCGTCTGTGTCGAACAGAGAGGCATATGAGACAAAGCAGATATATGTCAGAATATAAGTTGGAATATAAGGGTGACAGAGAAAATGAAGGTAAGAATAAAGTTCAGTAAGCACGGACCTGTTAAGTTCATCGGACATTTGGATGTCATGAGATATTTTCAGAAGACAATCCGCAGAAGTGGTCTTGATATTGTGTATACAACGGGCTTCAGCCCGCATCAGATCATGTCTTTTGCCGCTCCCCTTGGCGTAGGGCTGGAGAGCAATGGGGAGTATCTTGATATAGAGCTGCATTCCATCACAAGCTGCCAGGATATCGTGGAGAAGCTGAATCGGGAAGGTGTGGAAGGCATGCGTGTGCTGTCTGCCAGAGTATTGCCTGAAAATGCGGGAAATGCCATGGCAAGCGTAGCGGCTGCCGAGTACACAATACATTTTCGCGATGGGAGAGAGCCCAGATTTGATTATAAAAAGGAAATTTCTGCCTTTTCCGCAAAGGAACGGATTCCCATTGTGAAAGAGACGAAAAAAAACACTCTGGAAGTGGATTTAAAACCCGGTATATATAAGCTGGATGTAAAGGGAGACGATATCCACATGCTGGTAGATGCCAGCAGCAGCGGAAATATAAAACCATCTATGGTGATCGATGCATTTATGGAGGCTTATGGTGAGAAATTGCCGGAAAACGCATATACGATCACCCGGGAGGACACTTATCTGAATCTGGGAAGTGCAGAGGAGCCGGTTTTTGCTCCCCTGGACCAGTGCGGTCAAATTGTCTGACCTGGTCGGAAAAACAAAACTGTCTGACAAAGGAAACTGGAGGGATGATTTATGCCACAGGGCAGAGTACTGCTGATTCGGCGCAGGGAACAGATCCTGACTTTGCTGATGGACGGCAGGAGACTGATATCGGTCCGTGCAGCCGAGGCGGAAAATGCGTCTCTGGTTGGAAACATTTATATCGGAAAGGTAAAAAACATTGTAAACAATATTGAAGCGGCTTTTGTGGAAATCGCCGGCGGCGTGCTCTGTTATCTGCCTTTTTCGGAACTGGAATATCCTGTATTTACCAATCGCAGAGCTCCGGAAATGGGAAAAAAATTTGACGGCCGGCTTCGCATTGGTGATGAACTTCTGGTACAGGTAGTCAGGGACGCCCTGAAGACAAAACAGCCTGCACTGACCACAAAACTGTCTTTTGCGGGACATTATCTGGTGCTGGCTGTGGGGAACGAACATCTTGGCCTTTCGTCAAAACTTCCCGCTCAGCAAAAGCGGCAGATCCGCTCTGTACTGTTTACAAACGGTATGATTGAGGAAAACGGCTGTGTGATTCCGCATATGCGGGAATCAGAGCAGATTAAGAGCGATTTTATGCCTGTTTCCACGCCCCCCTATAATATGGTAGTGCGCACCAATGCCGGTTCCCTGGACGGCGATATGAAGCCGCTGTTGGAGGAGTGGAACGCTCTGGAACAAAAATTTATACAGATGCTTTCCGTTGCGCTGTACCGTCCCTGTTTTACCTGCCTGAATGCCAGTCCATTCGTCTTTCTTTCGGCCCTGAAAGATTTTTACCGTGATTCCTATGAGGAAATCATAACAGATGATCCCTGGATCTATGATGTTCTGCAGGAATTCTGCAGGGAACATATGCCGGATATATCCGGTATCATACAACTTTATCAGGATGAAAGGATTTCGCTCTCGGCCCTGTACGGGATTGAAAGCAGGCTGCAGGAGGCACTCAAACCGCGTGTATGGCTGAAATCAGGCGGATATCTGATCATTGAACCGACAGAGGCGCTTACTGTTATTGACGTAAACACGGGCAAATACGATGCAAAAAAAACTGCTCCGGCAGATACTTTTTACCGCATTAATATGGAAGCCGCCCAGGAAATTGCCTTTCAGATACGTCTCCGGAATCTTTCCGGTATTATTATTGTGGACTTTATCAGCATGGAATCCGAAGAACATAAGAATGAACTGCTGAAACTGTTAAAGGAACTTGTCCGAAAAGATTCCGTGCGCACGGATGTGATCGATATTACGCCCCTGGGACTGGTTGAGATTACCAGGAGAAAAATCAGCAAACCCCTGAGCGAGCAGATACAGTTATAAAGCTACAGGTAAATACGACGACAAAACGAATGGAGAATGCTATGAAATTTATCAGACTGGAAAAAGTAAGAGACGGAAAATATCTGAAAAACTACGAACTTACCTATTTGAATAAAGCGGGACGTGAGAAGAAATATGAGATCGTCAGCCGCAAGGAACTGCAGGATGTCAATGACCTTGGCGCCAAAGTCAGCGGCGTTTCCATTATAGCCACCATGGATGATAAACTGCTTTTGCTGCACGAATTCCGCATGGGAGTAAATAAACGAATCTACAATCTCTGTGCCGGAATGATTGAGGAGCACGAAACTATAGAAGACTGTATCCGCAGAGAACTTTATGAAGAGACCGGACTTCAGGTGAAAAAAATCCGATCCATTCTGCCCCCGTCTTATTCCGCTGTTGCCATTTCAGATGTAAAGACCTACATAGCTTTTGTTGATGCCGCCGGATCTTTCGACGATCATTCTTCGGCAAATGAAGATATTGAAAAAGATTTTTACACCCGGGAACAGGTTGAGAAACTTCTTGAATCAGAGGAATTCAGTTCCCGTGCTCAACTGGCCGCGTATTTCTTTACAAAAGGCAGTTTATAAGGCCCGGAAGAGTGATCTGCAACTATTCGCAAAAGACAACTTTAACGAATAGTTGGAAAGGCTTCCATAGGAGATCAGTCTGTTCATGTCAGTTCAGTCAGTTCATGTTATGTGAACTTTAACTCATCCGAATCTAATATAATTGTAAAAGGCCCGTCATTCAGCAATGACACTTTCATGTCACCGCCGAAAACGCCTTTTTCTACGATTGTAATTTCTTTTTTACATGCCTCAATGATATGTTCATATAGTTCATTGGCCATGTCAGGTGCACCCGCGAGAACAAACGAGGGACGATTTCCTTTATGACAGTCCGCATATAAGGTGAATTGTGAAATTAATAACAAACTGCCTTGTACGGTTTTGATATCCAGATTAGTCTTACCCTGAGCATCTTCAAAGATTCGGAGCGCAATCAGTTTTTTTACCATTTTGTCTGCGATTTCCACAGTATCGGTGTTGCTGATCCCAATCAGAACCAGAAAGCCATGACCAATCTGCCCCACAGTTGTTCCTTCAACCAATACTTCAGCTTTTTGAACCCGTTGAATAACAAATTTCATTTATGTTTTATTCTCCTCACTTGTTTTTTTCTTTATTTTGCGTATGATTATCTGCATTCGAACGCCTGAAAAGTTTGAATATCTTTCTCAGAAGACGACCCGTGGCAGATATTTGATGGGAAGTACTCTTCTCTCCTGCGACAGGCTTCATTTTGTGAAAGCCTTCTTCATCTATAGAATGTACATGAAGATATAACTCCGTGTCGGTAGGCAAAGCCTTCTTTTTCAGAGAAGCATTTACAATCCCTTTAATGCCGGCATAGAAAACGGCAAAGGCAGGTACGCCGACGATCATTCCCATGATGCCGAACAGTCCTCCAAACACGGTAATGGAGAAAATAACCCAAAAGCCGGAAAGGCCAGTGGAATCTCCAAGAATCAAAGGTCCCAGGAAATTGCCGTCAAATTGTTGGAGGATCAGAATAAAGATCAGGAAATATACGCAGTTCAGCGGATGTGTGAGGTCTACGATCAGGATCAGGACTGCACTTGGAATCGCGCCAAGGTAAGGGCCAAAAAACGGAATAATGTTGGTCACGCCGATAATCACGCTGACCAGAGAGGCATACGGTGTGCCAATCAGCGAAGTCCCAATAAAGCATAGAATACCGATAATTAGGGAATCCAGAATTTTTCCGCTGATAAAACCGCTAAACGTTCTATGTGTAAAGCGGACACTCTCAATAACACTGTTTGCGGTTGGTTTGTCGAACAGTGCGTATGTGACTTTCTTGGCCTGCCCGACAAAGGTCTCTTTGCCCGCCAGTACATAGATAGAAATGATAAAGCCGATAATCACATTCCAGGTCACGCTTAGAAAGCTTATCACACTCAAAGACAATGTTTTGAGAATCTCAGTGGATCTGTTCATAACATTTGCTGTGTCCTCAAGCCAGTTCTCTACTTCCGTCATCATTCGGGTGAACATTGTTGTGATATAGCCGTACAATTCCTCATTTTCGACAGGAAGCTTGTTCATCCATTCCGTTATATTGCGGATATAGCTGTCAAAATTACTGATGATATTTTGAATACTCGGAACAATCTGCGAGATAAGCATGGCAATCAGGACATATATGACAAATATCACAAGCACAATAGTCAACAGAATAGAGATTGCACGTATCAGTTTGCTTCGTGTTTTACTCTCTTTTATTTTCATTTTTTTGCACAGAGGAAGAAAAACCTTTCCCTCCAGAAAGTTAACGATTGGTGTGAGCAGGTAAGCGATGACCAGACCTACTGCCACCGGCATACCTACAGAGAGGAGTTTGTTAATATTTCCGAGAAATTCCGATGCGTTAAATATTAGATAACATACAAGAAGACCGGCAACGATTACCGAAAAGGCAGTTATGCCCCATTTAAAGTATTTATTGCTGTTCAGTTTAAATTTCATGAATTCTTACCTCCCATTCACAAAACTCTCTTTTTATGATAACATATCAGGTATTAGATATACAATCTGATTTGCATATTTTATGAAAACATTATAGAATAAAATCTGTAATGTAAGGAACGGAGGATTTTATGAAATTACAGCAGGTACTCAGTGTGGTCCGCAAAGCAGTGGACGACTATCAAATGATAGAGGAAAATGACAAAATTGCAGTGGGAATTTCCGGGGGCAAGGACAGTCTTACACTGCTCTATGCGCTTCATGGGCTGATGAGATTTTATCCAAAGCGTTTTACACTTCAGGCCGTGACGGTAGATTTGGGTTTTGACAACCTGAATCTTGACGGGATTCAGGAATTGTGTGATAAACTGGAGGTTGCATACACGATTGTCCATACTGATATAGCGGAAATCATTTTTGAGGACCGCAAAGAAACCAACCCCTGCTCACTGTGTGCCAAAATGCGCAAAGGGGCTCTGAATCAGGCGGTAAAAGAGATCGGCTGCAACAAGATAGCTTATGCGCATCATAAGGATGATGTGATAGAAACAATGCTAATGTCGCTGATCTACGAGGGGCGTTTTCATACATTTGCCCCGGTGACGTATCTGGATCGGATGGATATGACGGTAATACGGCCGCTGATGTATATGAATGAGGCGGATGTGATCGGATTTATAAATAAATATCAGCTTCCTGTTGTCAAAAGCCCCTGTCCCGCGGACGGATATACCAAACGTGAATATATCAAAAATCTCCTCAGACAGCTGAATCTGGAAAATCCGGGCGTAAAAGCACGAATGTTTACCGCGATTCAGGACAGTAATATGAAAGGCTGGAACAAATATGGCGAATGCAAATTATCATGATGAACAAAATAAAAAAAACATTTTAAAAATGCGGGCGGTTTTGAATACGCTTCCGTCTTTTTGCCGGGATTATTTCCGCGGCATTGAGGAATACACTTCCGCAAGGACACGCTTGGCATATGCTTACGACATTCGCGTCTTCTTCGAATACCTGCATGAATGTAACAGTGTCTGCGCAAAAATGGAAATTTCTGCTTTTACCGTGGATATTTTGGATCATGTCACAAGGCGGGATATTGAAGAATATCTGTCTTACATCAGCTACTATGAAAAGGAAGGCAGAGAAATCACGAATGATGAGCGCGGAAAGGCAAGGAAACTTTCTTCTCTCAGAAGTTTTTATAACTATTTTTATGAAAATGAAATGATCGAAAAGAACCCGGCAGCTCTTGTGCCAATCCCGAAACTGCATGAAAAGGAAATTATCCGTCTGGAACCCAACGAGGTGGCCATTTTACTGGATCAAGTGGAAGACGGAACAAAATTGACACAGAAAGAACTGGAATATCATAAAAAAACAAAAGTACGCGACGTCGCTCTTCTGACGCTGCTCCTTGGAACCGGAAT
>JAAVAG010000141.1 GCA_014804185.1 Lachnospiraceae bacterium | reverse complement strand
TCTGGGTGATTCTGAACTTTGGCATGCACGGCATGGTGGAAGATCCCGGTGAGAGTTTCGGCGCTGCCATAGGCAGATTTCTGGTGCCGCTGCTGGCCCCGGCGGGACTGGGAATGTGGCAGGTTGCGGTGGCGCTGATCGCGGGTATTTCCGCAAAGGAAGTGGTGGTGTCCAGTTTTGCTGTGCTCTTTGGCGTGGCCAATGCCAATTCCGAGGCCGGGATGAATGCCATTATTTCCAATGTGCATGCTGTAAATCCTGAGTTTGGGCCGCTGAACGCGTACTGTCTGATGTTGTTCTGCCTGCTGTATATTCCGTGTGTGGCCACAGTGGCAACCATACGGAAAGAGAGCGGATCCTGGAAATTCACACTGGGGATGATGGCGTTTCAGATCGCTCTGGCATGGACGGTGTCCACGCTGGTATTTCAGATCGGGAGCCTGTTTTGAAAATCCCGTCCGTGAACAAACGATTTATTTTGAAACAAGCTTGATTTCCTCGGGGGTTTATGATTTACTGAATATAGTTCAGAAACATATCGGGAGGACATGAATATGAGTGACATGAGAGGCATCGATACTCCGGTCAGACAGCGCAGACGCAGGGTATTTAAGGAAGTGGCAAATCTGGCGTATCATTCCACAAATTTAAAGGATGATATGGAGGCTCTGCCTTATCAGATCGTGGATTATGACGAATCTATCTATTGGGAGAGTGTATACAGAGACCGCGCCATTATCAGGGAGCGCATCCGTCTGGCTATGGGAATGTCGCTGCGCCCTGAAAACAGAAACAGACCGGGGCATCTGACGGAAGGGGTGGAGGAGAGCAACATCGATGAAAAATATTATGAGCCGCCTCTGATGCAGGTCATTCCCTCCGCGTGCAACGCATGTCCCGTAAATAAATATGAAGTGACAAATACCTGTATGGGCTGTGTGGCGCATCCCTGCAGTGAGGTATGTCCTGCGGGGGCTATCTCCATGGTGGCGGGAAAATCCTTTATTGATCAGGAAAAATGTATCAAGTGCGGAAAATGCAAAGCGGTGTGTCCCTATGATGCGATTACGCACAAGGAGAGGCCGTGCGCCAAAGCCTGCGGCGTAAATGCCATCAAGAGCGACGGACGGGGAAGAGCCGTTATAGACAATGATGTATGTGTGTCCTGCGGGCAGTGTATGGTCAGCTGTCCCTTTGGTGCCATTGCGGACAAGTCTCAGATTTTTCAACTGATCCGCGCCATGCAGACGGGCAGAACCATTATCGCGCAGGTTGCCCCTGCCTTTGTAGGGCAGTTTGGACCGGATGTCACGCCGGACAAGTTCAAGACCGCGCTGAAAGAGCTGGGATTCGCGGATGTGTATGAGACGGCCATCGGCGCGGATCTGGGATGCATGGCGGAGGCGGAACATTATGTCAACGAGGTGGCCAGCGGCAAACAGCCGTTCAGTCTGACCTCCTGTTGTCCGTCCTGGTCCGTCATGGCAAAGAGTCTGTTTCCTGAGACGATAGACAAGATCAGCAATGAACTGACCCCTATGGTGGCAACCGCACGGATTATCAAGAAAGAACATCCGGAGGCAAGTGTGGTATTTATCGGACCATGCGCTTCCAAGAAGCTGGAGGCCTCCCGCCGGACGATACGTTCCGATGTGGATTTTGTGATAACCTTTGAGGAACTGACCGGCATGTTCGAGGCAAAGGGGATTCTGCTGGACGAAATCAAAACCATGGATGAAATGCGGGGAGCTACTTCCGCGGGGCGCGGCTACGGTGTGGCCGGCGGTGTGGCCAGCGCAATAGAAGACTGTGTCAAAAAATATCATCCGGGTGTGGAGGTACACATCGAGCACGCGGAGAGCCTGGCGGAGTGCCGCAAGATGCTTCTGCTGGCAAAGGCGGGAAAAAAGAACGGGTGTCTGATCGAGGGCATGGCTTGTCCAGGCGGCTGCGTCGCCGGTGCGGGCACCAACATTGCGATTTCGCAGGCGGCCAGAGAACTGGCCAAGTTCAAAGCCAGCGCGGAAAAGAAAGTGCCTGACAGTGATCAGAATATATAGGAAAGGAATGTGAAAATAAAATGACAAAGATAAGGACAAGATACGCACCTAGTCCCACAGGAAAAATGCATGTGGGAAATCTGCGCTCTGCACTGTATGAGTTTCTGATTGCCAAGCATGCGGAGGGAGATTTTATGCTCCGCATCGAGGATACCGATCAGGAGCGTTTTGTGGAGGGCGCCACGGAGATTATTTACCGCACACTGGAGAAAGCCGGCCTGACCCATGACGAGGGGCCGGACAAGGACGGCGGATATGGCCCTTATGTACAGAGCGAGCGGATGAAAACCGGCATCTATATGAAATATGCCAAAGAACTCATTGAAAAGAGAGAGGCTTATTACTGTTTCTGCGATAAAGAAAGGCTTTCTTCACTGAAGACGGAGGTGGTAGAGGGCAAGGAGATCATGATCTATGACAAGCACTGCCTGTCCCTGTCCAAAGAAGAGGTGGAAGCCAATCTGGCGGCGGGCAAGCCCTATGTCATCCGTCAGAACAATCCCCAGGAGGGCAGCACAACATTCCATGATGAATTATATGGGGATATCACTGTGGAGAACGCGGAACTGGACGATATGATCCTGATCAAGTCGGACGGGTATCCCACCTATAATTTTGCCAATGTGGTGGACGATCACACAATGAATATCACACATGTGGTAAGAGGAAACGAGTATCTGTCCTCATCGCCCAAGTATCAGAGACTGTATGAGGCGTTTGGCTGGGAGGTTCCGGCTTATGTGCATCTGCCGCTGATCACCGATGAAAACCATAAGAAACTGGCCAAACGCAGCGGACATTCTTCTTTTGAGGATCTGCTGGAGCAGGGATTTGTGGCGGAAGCCGTGGTAAACTACATTGCCCTGTTGGGCTGGAGTCCCGAGGATAACAGAGAGATTTTCTCCCTGGAGGAACTGATCCGGGAGTTTGATTACCGCAGGATCAGCAAATCCCCGGCGGTGTTCGATATCGTGAAGCTGAGATGGATGAATGGCGAATACCTGAAAACCATGGATTTTGACACATTTTACGGGATGGCGGAGCCGTATCTGAGACAGAGTCTGACAAAGGATTTTGACCTGAAAAAGATTGCCGCCATGGTGAAGACGCGTATTGAAGTATTTCCGGATATTGCCGGACAGGTGGATTTCTTTGAAAGTCTGCCTGAGTACGATGTACAGATGTATGTCCATAAAAAGATGAAGACGGATCTTGGCTCATCCCTGGAGGTGCTGCAGGAACTTCTGCCGATACTGGAGCGTCAGGAGGATTATGGAAACGACTCCCTGTACCAGACACTGACGGATTATGTGGCGCAGAAAGGCTGTAAGAACGGCTATGTGATGTGGCCGGTGAGGACGGCGGTATCGGGCAGGCAGATGACACCTGCGGGAGCCACCGAAATCATGGAAATTCTCGGAAAGGAAGAATCCCTTGCGCGCATCCGCAAAGGAATCGAGAAGCTGCAGGATGCCTGAACTTCTCGCTGCATTTGATAGTTCAGGAATGAATCCCGCCCAGGCCCGGGCGGTCCGGCATCCCGGTGGTCCGGCGCTGGTGCTGGCCGGACCCGGGAGCGGGAAAACTTTTCTGATTGTAAACAGGATACGCTACCTGACAGAGTGCTGTCAGGCAGCGCCTGAGTCCATTCTTGTCATCACATTTACACGGGCAGCAGCCCGATCTATGGAGAGGCGTTTTACAGACGCCGTGGGAGGCAGAACTCTGCCGGTCACTTTCGCTACATTTCACGCAATCTTTTATCATATTCTCAGAACGTACGGTTCATACAGTGCGGATTCCCTGATCACGGAAAAGGAAAAAAGGTGGTATTTGAGGCAGATTATGCGCAGGATGCCTGACAAAGGAGCAAATCGGGAGAAAGGCTTTCCACAGGAGGAGCAGGAGTATCTCCGGCGGCTGATCGATCTTTTTGGTATTTACAAAAATAATCCGGGGGAACATATGGAGGATTTCCTTTCGGATATGTCTGCGGAGGAATTTAAGGGGCTCTTTGCGGCGTATGAGAGCAGTGTCCGCAGGGACGGAAAGCTGGATTTTGACGATATGGCGGGACTGTGCCTGGAGCTGTTTCGCCGCAATCCACGGATACTGCAAAAACTGCACAGGCAGTACAGATATATATTGATCGATGAATATCAGGATACCAACGCGGTTCAGGACGAAGCGGTGCGCATGCTGGCATATCCCGAAAACGAGATCTTTGCAGTCGGAGATGACGATCAGGCCATCTATGGATTTCGGGGGAGCGCGCCGGATATCATGCGGAAATTTGAGGAACGTTATCCCGGGGCGCAAAGATATCTTCTGGAGACCAATTACCGCAGTACCGGAAATATTGTGGATGCGTCCGTGAAAATGATTGCCCAAAATCAAAAAAGATTTGTGAAAAAACTGAGTGCGGATGCAGAATGCGGCGCGCCTGTGCGCTATCTTGCTTTTTCCGATAAAAACGGCGAATATGAATACCTGGCAGCAAGAATCAAAGAATTGTCCGTGGGGATTGCCTGTGAGGATATGGCTGTGATCACACGCACAAACAGAGAACTGGAGCGGATTGCCGGAATGCTCCGGGAGTCCGGAATTCCATGCAGTGCGGCGGAGACCGGGAAGAGCAGATTCCGGCATTTTATCGTAAGGGATGTGATGGACTGCCTGGCATATGCTGCGGGGGAGACAGAGGCTGTTCCTGCGGTCTGGAGAAAGATGGAGGGGGATGAGAGGAAGAGACAGATTCTGAGCAGGCAGCTGCCATATGCCGCTCTGCAGTATCTGCGCAGAGGACTCGGCTATGACGAATATCTGCACAGGAAAGCTGCAGAACATTCCAAATTTCCGGAAGAGTGGGAGGAAATACTGCAGTTGCTCACGGACCAGAGCAGAAAATACTCTGGCTGCATGGAATGGAAAAAGGCCATGGAGGAACAGATATCCGAGTGGGAGGGGCGCGGCGGGAAAAAGACCGAGACGGCAGAGGGGGTGCATCTTCTGACCATGCACGGCGCGAAAGGACTGG
>JAAVAG010000140.1 GCA_014804185.1 Lachnospiraceae bacterium | reverse complement strand
ATATCGGCGCGGACGATTACGTGACAAAACCCTTTAATCCCCTGGAACTTGTGGCAAGGGTAAGGTCGAATCTGAGGCGGTACACCACTCTGGGAAGCGCGTCGAAAGAAAGCACTTATCTGTATCGGGCCGGGGGACTGTGCATCAACGACGAGACAAAAGAAGTGACGGTGGACGGAGAGAACGTGAAACTGACGCCCATAGAGTACAATATACTGCTGCTTTTGGTAAAAAATCAGGGCAAGGTATATTCCATTGATCAGATTTATGAGAATATATGGAATGAGAATGCCATCGGCGCGGACAATACGGTGGCAGTTCACATCAGACATATCCGGGAGAAGATCGAGATCAATCCCAAGGAGCCCAGATATCTGAAAGTGGTGTGGGGAGTGGGGTACAAAATTGACAGACAGGAATAGCAGGGCCGAAAAAAAGAAAATACCCGCCGGATGGATCCGGCTGCTGCTGTATCTGCTGCAGCATCTATCGGCAGCGGCAGCGGCATTCTGTGCTGTAATCATACTGGTTCATACCAGTGTCAGGACAGAGGATATGGGGACAATGAGGCGCTATAACCTTGATCCTTTTGACGGAGAGGAAGCGTTTTCGGATTCCTACCTGTTTTTGAATATATTTACAAACCATGTATCCAATGTCATCGAAAATGTGGTGATCGAAAGACAGCTTGGCAAAGATGGAAGTTTAGACCCGGGAAAGGCTGTCGATATATCCCAGTATGCCAATCGAAAGGATCTGAATTATGATAACAGCCAGCCGACGGCATATTACTGGCTGGAGGATCTGCTGAAATGGTACCGGGACGGGATTACTTATTCCGGTCAGCAGTTTTTCGGAATGGATGGGCTGGCATCCTATCTGCCGTTTTATGCAAATACAGAAGTGATCTCTGTGGAGTCATACGACATAGAATATGAGGAGGATAATGTAGGGATTGTGCAGTATGTCGTTACGGACGACGGAACCATTCTTTTCGGCAATAATTTTTTGGATATGCTGAAGGAGCACAATATTTATTATCAGATAAATACGGAGGAGAATCGCAAAGTATTTACCGCCAGGATCATGCTGCCTGATGACAGGTACATGACGGTGGACGGCAAGACGCTGAAAGAGTGCGCCGGCAGTTGGGAAGAATATTGTGTTCTGATCAACAATCTTGAAAGGTCTGTGTATGACCTGGGATATAATTATGATATTTATATGCGGATGCAGGAGGGAATCAGCCGTCAGAATACGAATCTGCGCTATCATGTACAGATTGAAAAAAATAATAACATATCAGAGTTTACCAATGACATCGGGCGGCATATAGAACTGGAAAGCTATTATCGTCAGATGGAAAAGTATGTGATTTATGACCCGTACAACCTATTTTTTGAGACAAATATTCCGGGATTTGAAGAGGAAATGCTTCGGGTTGCCATGGCCGGTTTTGAATACACTTTCGGCGACAACAGCAGAGTGTATATAGGCGTGGATCCACGGAACGGGGCGGATGATATCTATGCTGAGGCAATGAGTGCCTATACGGTGATGCAGCATATATGGATATACGGCGGGATCATTCTGGGTTCTCTGCTGGTGTGGGTCGCTTTACTGGTCTTTTTGAGTGTGACGACAGGGCGGAAGAGATCGCAGGACGGCAGCATCTTACTGAAACCGGCCTGGTTTGATTATGTGCCCACGGAAATGCTGCTGGCGCTTGCGGCGGCAATGATAGTTTTTACCGGGAGAAAAGAGTCTCTTCACTGGATTTGGGAAGTAGGAAGGGCGCATATTGTGAATATCGCAGTGGGTCTCGCACTGCTGCTTAGCGTTTTATTCACTACATGCTGGTACAGCCTGATCAGGCGGCTGAAAATGCATATTCTGTGGAGGCACAGCATCCTGGGGTTTCTGTGCGGGAAGATATGGCAGGCTGCCTCGGCGGGCTGGCGCAGAGTGGAGGAACTGGCAGACGGAAAGAAATCCGATCTGGGAAGAGCGGCGGTGACGCTGATTCCTTTTGGAATTCTGCTCATCGGGAATATCGGAACGAGTTTCTGGGGGTTGTATTATACGCTGTCAGGTAACGGTTTTGAATTTGTGATGGGATTGGTAATTCTGGGGGTTTTGCTTCTGGTGGATCTGGTGTTTGCGTATCAAATGGTGAAAAATACGCTGAACCGGAAGAAAATCGTCAAGGGCATCCTGATGATCCGGGACGGCGATACGGATTATCAGGTGGATATAAGAGAACTGCACGGGGAAAATCTGGAACTGGCCAACGCCGTAAACAGCATAGGAACGGGGATCAGGAAAGCGGTGGAAACAAGCATGAAAGATGAGCGCCTGAAAGCGGACCTGATTACCAACGTGTCCCACGATATCAAGACACCGCTCACCTCTATTATCAATTATGTGGATCTTCTGAAACGGGAGAAGATTGAGACGCAGCCGGTGAAAGGGTATATAGAGGTGCTGGATGCAAAGTCACAGCGTCTGAAGCAGCTGACGGATGATCTGGTGGAGGCATCCAAGATTTCCTCCGGAAACATCGTTCTGAATATTGAGCGGATCGATCTTGTGGAACTGCTGAAACAGTCGGTAGGGGAATTTTCGGAGAAATTTGAACAGAAAAATCTGACTGTTCTGGAAAACTACGGAAAACATCCCCATATGATCAACGCGGATTCCCGGCGGATGTGGCGGGTGGTTGAAAACCTGTTCAGCAATATATGCAAATATGCTCTGGAGGGCACCCGGATCTATATCGATATTATGCGGAACCGCTTTGAGGGCAATGGACAGATTCTTCTGTCCATCAAGAATATTTCCGCCCAGCCGCTGAATATCAGTCCGGAAGAACTGACGGAGCGTTTTATCAGAGGAGATGAATCCAGAACCACGGAGGGAAGCGGACTGGGGCTGTCTATTGCAAAAAGCCTGGTCGAGGCGCAGGGAGGCACCCTGAATATCATTCTGGACGGCGATCTGTTTAAGGTTATCATTCTGTTTGACGAGGCGCACGAGGCTCCTTTGGCGCTGGCGGAAGGCAGGGGCGCGGCGGAAGAAAGAAAAGAATAAGAATAGAAATGAAATAAGAAAGAAAAAAGAAGAAAAGCCCCGGGGAATGTCCCGGGGCCTTCTGTATGTTCCGTCTGTTATTTATTCGAAAGGCATTCGTTTATTGTAAGCGGCCAGTATGGCGTGGATCTTGTCTGTTGGAGCCATGGTGTTGGACAGGGCCACATCATGATTCATGAAATCGATGATGGAAGCCAGAAACTTGCTCATATCCGCCTCCACAAAATAGGGTCTGGAATAAAGTTCAGGAGGAAGATAAGTGAGGTTTGTGGTTATGATCCTGTCAAAATAACATTTTTCGTAGGCTTCATCAAATGCTTTCAGTCCGCTGGTAAACAGCCCGAACGTACTGCAGAGGAATACCCTTCTGGCGTGCATCGCTTTCAGCTGCCTGGAGGTATCCAGCATGCTTTCTCCTGAGGAGATGATGTCGTCGATAATGATGATATCCTTGTCTTCGATATTATCCCCCAGAAATTCGTGCGCGATAATGGGGTTTCTGCCGTTTACAATGGAAGAGTAGTCGCGGCGCTTGTAGAACATGCCGACATCCACGCCCAAAATGGACGCAAAATAGATTGCACGGTCCAGAGCGCCCTCGTCCGGACTGATGACCATCAGATGTTCTTTGTCCACCAGCAGATCCTCCTCCGCGTTCAGCAGGGTCCGCATGAACTGATAGAAAGGATTAAAGTTGTCGAAACCGCTCAGGGGCGTTGAGTTCTGTACCCGCGGATCATGGGCGTCGAACGTGACGAGGTTGCTGACGCCCATGCCCAGCAGTTCCTCCAGCGCATAGGCGCAGTCAAGAGATTCCCGGCCGCTCCTTTTGTGCTGCCTGCCCTCGTACAGGTAGGGCATAATGACATTGACGCGGTGCGCTTTTCCCTCACAGGCCGCAATCACGCGTTTCAGATCCTGATAATGGTCGTCAGGGGACATGTGGTTCACATATCCTCCCATTTTATAGGTAATGCTGTGATTGCAGACATCTACAAGAATAAACACGTCTTTTCCGCGGACAGATTCCCGGAAGATGGCTTTGGCCTCCCCGGAGCCGAAACGTGGACATTCAACGTTTGCCAGGTAGTTGCTTTCAATATAGCCGTGAAAGGCAGGGTCATTTTTGACCTTGTCATTCCGGATGCTTTTTCGAAAAGAGACGAGATAATCATTGACCTTGTGGCCGAGTTTTTCTGTGGAAGATAATGCAACGATTTTGAGCGGAGCTACAGGCATTGCATTTTCAAGTTGTCGTATATTGGGCATAATTCCTCCCTTCTGGCGTATAACCATGTCCCAATTATTTTATAACATTATGATAGTGACACGTCAAGAAATTTCTAGTAAAATAGAAAGATAACAGGATCTGGCGGGAGGATGCGGGGCAGTATGAAAGAAAGAAAACATGTGGTTATGGCTGTGGAAGACGGAAGTATCGCGCAGGAGATGGAGATAGAGCCGGGAGATGTGCTTCTGGCCATAGACGGGAATAAAATCGAGGATATTTTTGATTACCAGTATCTGATTCAGAATGCCTATATTGAGATGCTGATTCGTAAAAAAAACGGGGAAGAGTGGCTGCTGGAGGTGGACAAGGATCCGGACGAGGATATGGGCATCACGTTTGAAAACGGCCTCATGGACGAATACCGCCGATGCAGCAACAACTGCATTTTCTGCTTTATCGATCAGATGCCTCCCGGTATGCGAAAGACACTGTACTTTAAAGACGATGATTCCAGATTATCCTTTCTGCAGGGGAATTATGTGACGCTGACGAATATGTCCGACTATGATATAGAGCGGATCATCAAGTACCGTCTTTCTCCTATTAATATATCGTTTCATACCATGAATCCTCAGCTGCGGTGCAGGATGCTGAACAATCGTTTTGCCGGAGAGGCGCTGCGGAAAGCGGACAGGCTCTTTGAGGCAGGTATTCCGATGAACGGACAGATCGTGCTCTGCAAGGGGATCAATGACGGGGAAGAACTGGAGTACAGCATTGACAGGCTGTCCCGGTATCTGCCGCACCTGGAGAGCGTTTCCGTCGTGCCCGTGGGACTGTCCAGATACAGACAGGGCCTGTATCCGCTGGAACCCTTTACACCGGAGGATGCCTGTCAGGTCATCGACAGAATTGAAGAGTGGCAGAAAAAACTGTATCCTCAGTGGGGGCTGCATTTTATTCATGCCAGCGATGAATGGTATATTATGGCGGGAAGAGAAGTTCCCGAGGAGGAGCGTTACGACGGTTATCTGCAGCTGGAAAACGGTGTGGGGATGACAAGGCTTCTCTGGGAGGAATTCCGGCAGGCTATGGACGAAGTGCGGGAGAGTCTGCGCCTTTGCGGATCGGAATGTGCGGCGGGGACGAAGCTGCAGGCACCTGAACCGCAGGCGTCGGGAAGTCTATCCATGGCCACGGGCAGACTTGCATATCCCTGTATTCAGCGGATGACGGAGGAGATCAGGAGTCTTTTTCCGGGACTGGATATCCGTCTGTACGAGATACGGAACGATTTTTTCGGCGAGCAGATCACCGTCTCCGGGCTGCTCACGGGACAGGATATCCGGGATCAGCTTCGGGGCAGGCAGCTGGGAGAGAGGCTTCTGCTGCCGGAAAATGTCCTGCGCTCCGGGGAACGTGTATTTCTGGATGATATGACGGTGGAGGAACTGGAAAATGCTTTACAAGTGAAAATAGATATTGTAAAATCAAGTGGCCGTGATTTTGTAAACGCGGTAACGGGCGCCTGCTGATGCGGGCAGATGGGAGGATGAAAAGTGGGAAGAAGAAGCGGAAAGCCCATAGTGGCTGTTGTGGGACGCCCCAATGTGGGAAAATCCACGCTGTTCAACGCTCTGGCCGGAGAGAGAATCTCCATTGTCAAGGATACGCCGGGGATTACCAGGGACAGGATTTATGCCGATATCAACTGGCTGGACATGTCTTTTACGCTGATTGATACGGGCGGTATCGAACCTGACAGCAAGGATATCATCCTGTCTCAGATGCGGGAACAGGCGCAGATTGCCATCGACACGGCGGATGTGATTATTTTTATGGTGGATGTAAAGCAGGGACTGACAGACTCGGATTCCAAGGTGGCAAATATGCTCAGGCGTTCCCAGAAGCCTGTGGTTTTAGTAGTAAACAAGGTTGACAGCTTTGAGAAATATATGGCGGAGGTCTATGAGTTTTATAATCTGGGCATCGGGGAGCCCCACCCGATCTCCGCGGCAAATAAAATGGGACTGGGGGACATGCTGGATGAGGTTTCCTCCCATTTTGACAGGAAAGCAGCGGAAGCGGAGGAAGACAACAGAACCAGGGTCGCCATTGTGGGCAAACCCAATGTGGGCAAATCTTCTATTATTAATAAGCTTCTGGGGGAAAACCGCCTGATCGTTTCCGATATAGCGGGAACCACAAGGGATGCGGTGGATACGGAACTTGTCCGGGACGGCAAGGAATATGTCTTTATCGATACGGCGGGACTGCGGCGGAAGAACAAGGTGAAAGAGGAACTGGAGCACTATATGATTGTGCGGACGGTAGGCGCGGTGGAGCGCTCCGACGTGGCGGTGCTGGTGGTGGACGCCGCGGAAGGGATCACAGAGCAGGATGCCAAGATCGCCGGTATCGCCCATGACAGGGGAAAAGCGGTTATTATTGCGGTAAATAAATGGGACGCCGTGGAAAAGGATGATAAGACGATTTACAGATTTACCGAGAAAGTGAGAGAAATCCTGTCCTTTATGCCTTACGCCGAGCTGGTGTATATTTCGGCGAAAACCGGACAGCGGCTGGCGAAACTTTTTGAAACCATCGACATGGTTAGCGAGAATCATGCCATGCGCGTTTCGACGGGTGTGCTCAACGAGATTATGTCCGAGGCGGTGGCGCTGCAGCAGCCTCCGTCGGACAAGGGAAAGAGGCTGAAGCTGTATTACATCACGCAGGT
>JAAVAG010000139.1 GCA_014804185.1 Lachnospiraceae bacterium | reverse complement strand
TGAGAAGTAACTCATCGTCGGCTGTTCAAAATGTAATATGTCTTTTATTTTTGTGAATGGATGAAAGTCACTGCATATCATTTTACCGCCGTCTTTCAGCAGAGAATACATCATCTGCATAAATGCATCAAGATCATGGAAATAATGCAGCACACCTCCTTCCATGAAAACGATATCAAAATAGCCCCCATATCTGCCGGTATCTATCTCTAATACATCGCACACCTCAAAATGGATCGTGACATTTGCAGCCTCCGCCACTTCAAGCGCATACCGTTTATTATCTTCTGAAATATCAAAAACAGTAACTTCCGCGCCCAAAACAGCCAAAGGTACGGCCTTTTTCCCACAGGAGCCACAGATATTCGCTATTCTCACATCCTTATAAGTGTCAAAATAACCGGCATATCTCTTCAACATACCTAACGGATTTTCCAGATCCTTTTTTGCTCTTTCGGCCGGTGTTCCGGACTGTTTCACCCAAAACTCATATGCGTTATATTCCCATGCCGTTTTATTTTGAATGGTAGATTCTGTCATTTATTCTCCTCCCGCATATACCGCTGCAATTGATCCGCTGAATATTCCTGATAACAATCGCCTGAAAACATCGACAAAGTTGTATCCGGTAATTTCTTCATAAGCTGCCTTAGATCAATTTCTTTTGGAAAAGGTACGATATCTCCATTTTCATCTTTGCACTGATGCACACAAAAAATAAATTCTCCCGTCTCCCAGTCAATATCAAACGTATCCATAACCTCTGTTGCATCAACATCAAAATACGCTTCCTGGCTTTCGATTATTTTTTCATAAATAAACTCAAATATCGCTTGTTTACTTATTTTGATTACCTTTATTTTATCCTCACTATGCATCTGAATCATCTCACTTTCCGTTCACGTTTTTCGCTCTGTCCCGTCTATTGAAAGATACTTATTTTTGTAAAGACAGCAATCCCGAACAGAAAGAAAACCGTTCAAATTTTATCTGCGGAAATGTCTGGGCCATTTCATCAACCACAAAGTAGAATTCTTCGTCATCCCATTCATCGCCGATCAAATTTCTTTGTCTCTCCCATTCCGCAAGAGTTTCAAATGCCACATCTCCAATATAAATACATCCGCCGTCTTTCAATAATGGCAAAAGATTTTTCATCAGTCTGATCTTTTGCACGTCCGTCAGATGATGCAGCGAATAAGTGGCAATGACTGCATCATATCTGTGCTGTGTTAGTTCTTTCACAAGTCCCTCTGAAAAATCTCCCCGGTACAGCTTCGCTTCAGGCATTTTCTCTTTTGCCAGTTCGATCATCCTTTCAGAAAAATCCTGTCCCCAGACACTGCATCCATGCTCATATAATTTAGCAGTAAGCACACCTGTGCCAAAACCAATGTCCAGAACCTCTTTCCCTTTTCCGCTCAGCACTCTGTTATAAATTTCATTCAAAATCTGTCTGTATCCGGCAAACGGATATGTCCCGTCCTCATCCGATAATCCCACACTCTGGTCATATCCGTCAGCCCATAAATCAAATCCTTTATCATCCAGCATATGCTCTTCACCCCCTGTTTTTCCCATTCAACAAAAGCTGTCATTCTGTTCTTATATTGCCTGATTTGCCGCAGTCACATTCTGTTCCATGACCATCGATTATCCCGATTGCCTGCAGATAAGAATATATAATCGTAGAACCGACAAATTTCATTCCTCTTTTCCTCAAATCCGCTGAAATTTTATCTGACAATGGCGAAGTGGTTCTTAAAGAGTAGTCTTCTCTGATTACTTTCCTGTCGGTAAATCCCCAGATATAATGCTCAAACGAGCCAAACTCCTGTTGAATCTGTCTGAATATGATACTGTTCGTAATACTCGCTTTTACTTTTAATTTATTTCTGACAATCGATGTATCCGCAAGTAATTGTTCCTGCTTTCTCTCATCATATAAAATGACCTTATCAATATTAAAATTGTCAAAGGCCTCTCTGAATCCCTGCCGTTTATTTAATACGCACTCCCAGGACAGCCCAGCCTGAAAGCATTCCAAAATCAGAAGTTCATACAGCATGTGCTCATCATGGCAAGGCACTCCCCATTCCTTATCATGGTATTCTATGTACACAGGATTTTTCAGATTGACCCACTTGCACCTGTTTCTTATTTTCATTTTCCCACCCATTTTTCTGCCGTTTCTCCTGCTCTGCTCTCACCCAATTCCTCTATATTCCTGACCATAATCGGCAGTCCGTTGCCTGCTGTCAAACCATTAAAAGTATATCCGCATCTCGCCCAGAACTCCTGAGCAGGGCCATACGCAGACACATAACACAGGCTGCTTCCCTTGGAAAGTATCTGCTTTTCCGTATCCAATACGATCTGCTTTCCAAAACCGGAGGAGCGAAACGCGGAAATAACTCCTATTTCCAGAATCGTTCCGGCGCCTGTCATTTCACTGAACGGCAGTTCCTCCGTATCTATAGCCCATAAGACAAAGCCGATCAGCGATCCGTCATTTTTCGCGAAACAGCCTTCCATTTTGTGTTCCAGGATCATTCCAAACAGCATTTGGATAAAAGAATCTATTTCATCCTGCGGTGTGTCCGCATCCTCTCCATCCCGATAGTAATCTTCCAACAGTCGGTGAAACATATTGTAATCCTTACTTTCTATCCTTTCGTATTGCAAAGCGAATGTCCTCCGTTAAATTTCCGAGTCAGAAAGCCTCCACTACACACTGTTCTGACTCCAAGTTACTCATTATCTTTCTGCCTCCTGTGCGCTGTAATGATTGTATAACTATGTGCGTTTATCGTTATTCTACAATTATCTATGGTCACGTACCAGTTTTTTCCTGTTCGTTCAATAGCCGCATTTTTATCCAGAATATGCACTCTGCACCACTGCACAACATCATCTGTTTCAATTTGCAAGTTCCTTTTTATGCGCTCTATTCCCATCTCCGTTGTATGAAGTTTATCAATATTTTCAATTAAGTTGTTCATTTGAAAGCACCTCACAAATCACGGTCATTCTCCAGCGCCCATTTCATATGTGCTAATATATTATACTGGAGGATTTGAAGATGGACAAGTACATTTATGATGAAAATGACGGCCTCTGGTTGCACAGGGCAGATATTTTAGATAAAATGTAAATGGAAGCATTTTGGATTTTATGACAACGGAGGCAATATTGTATGGATCATGAAGTTGTTCAGTTTGTAAATCTATTGGTTGGCAAAAAGCTGCTCCATTTATGCTGCGAGGCCGAAATACTGGATTTTGATTTCGCGCCCCTTGCGCTTCATGCCATGGGGTGTACGAGAATAATCAAAAACAATGATATTTTAGTGACTACCCTGGATTATCAATCATGGGATTTGAAGGAAAGCAAGCATAATGATGAATGGTACAATATGGAAAAATTCAATTCCGAAATTATTAATGGTACGGTGATTTCCGTTGAAATAAGTCCGTATCATGATTTACGTATTGGATTGGATAACAATGTTGTGATTGAATGTCTGATCGCAAACGCATACCCGCATTATGATGATGAACAGGAACAGTGGGTATTGTTTGAACCTACAAAAGATCACAGCGGAACCTTTTTAACAGTCTATAACAAGGGGATAAGATTTTCACGTTAAATTTCATTGGCAGGTACAGACTGACAAACGCCGGTTGAAGGAGAATGCATATGAAGAACAAATTATTCAGTAAATATTACCTGTTTTCTTGTGTCGGCGTTCTGCTTGCCTCCTACTATCCTCTCTCTATGGGAGTGCGTGTGATCACCGACATGATTGCAGACGGAACGGTATTTAAGGAAAACTATCCCAAATATATTATTCCATATACGCCGATTTGCCTGGCCGTCCTCACAGGTGTGCTTATCATGCCATTATGCATGAAGCTGTTTCAGCGGTTTGCACTGGTTGGCGGCTCGGTTTCAGCCACCGGCATTTTCTTCGCTCTCGAAATTCTGTTCGAACAAAAAGTCGTAGTGACAACGGCTGAAACGGTTATACAACTTGAAGATTGGCAGATGTTTATGTGCTATATGCCGCCGGGAGGATGGGACGAAACCATAACCACATACAAAACGCAGACACCGGTTGATATTTTGATGGGAAATTATAACCCCGCATTTAAGCTGCATTTTTACGTTATTTCTGTCGTTCTGATTCTTTCGATACTGAACTGCCTGTATGGATTCGGCCAAATGATAAAGAGCAGGGACAAGAAGCGTCTGAAGTCTTTGATTTTGCAGTCGGCTTGCTCGCTTTTATTTCTTGGGCTTTGTATTCTCGCCTGCTTTACCGCTTTCTGGCGAGATGGCAGTATTTTAGTATCTCCCCTGTCCGCCGCTTTGATGACTGTATTCTTTATTATTTTAGGTGTAACAGCAGGCGTTTACACAGGCTCATTTCTTCTGGAAAAACCAAAATTTGTTTCCATTTGGATTCCGGCACTTGTTGCCTGCGCGATGACTTTTCTTATGTATGTCGGTGAAATGATCCTGCTGCATGGTCATCTATATATCCTGGGTACCGGATTTCTTTTTGACAGTATCCCCGGCATTGTTTTTGCTCCTGTCGATCTGTTGATTATTGTCGTAACAGGATGTGTAACCGCATTGCTATTTGCTCTGCTGACCATTCCGCGGTTTACTTCATCAACTCATCCGTCAGCCGAATGATTTCGGGGGCAACTTTCGCATGTTGTTTCTTTGTAATAGCTACATACAGCGGATAAGCAGACATAACGCCTGCCAGACCAACCAGGCCAATCACAATCCCTTGAACAAACAAATCCGTCCACACCAGCACACAACACATTCCTACGCCGAAAATCAGTGTACTGATAATTCCGACAATGAGGGAAATGATTGTGCCTGGTTTGGCGACGCCTGCATCTAATTTTCGAAGCAACTCCATTTTGTCTTCTTCCTGTGTGGGCAGCATGTATTTTTCCCGAATACGCTTAATTTCCTGCTGCCGTGAGGCAGAATAAGTATAGTGAAAGGTTTCTTTTTTTTCATCCATGGCCTTTTCTCCTGATCTTTACGGTAAAGGTACTTCCAGTTCCAATTTCACTGCTGACGGATATGTCCCCGCCTACAATATCCACCACACGCTTTACAAGGGCAAGCCCCAGACCGTTTCCCTGCGTTGCGCGGGAGGTATCTCCCTGATAAAACTTTTCAAAAATATGCCTGCCTGCCTCCGGACTGATGCCGCAGCCGGTATCCGTTACCTGTACGATGGCAAAATCACCGTCAGATTTCAGGGTCAGAGATACCGTCCCTCCCTTTTCGGTAAACTTCATGGCATTGGAAAACAGATTGTTCCACACCAGCGTCAAAAGCTCGGCGTCGGATTCCACATAAACCGCTTCCTCAATGTCTGTGTCGATCCCGATCTCTTTTTTCTCCCAAATACTCTCGAAATTCAAGAGACATTCACAAATTTGTTCTCCAAGATTATAGGTTGCCCGCTCCGGGTAAATTTGCTGATTTTCCAGCCTATTTAATTTCAGAATATTGGTAATTAAATCCGACAGCCTGCGAGACGCTTTCGTAACGGCTTTTGCATATTCCAGTCTCTTTTCTGCCGACAAATCAGGCGCCTGCAGCATGGTTCCGTAGTTTTGTATCACTGCAAGCGGCGTTTTCAGTTCATGGGACACATTGGCAATAAAATCGGAGCGCAAGGCTTCGAGCCCCGATAATTCCTCCGCCATTTTGTTGATGTATTCAATGACGACATCAAAGCTTTCATTTGATTCGATCCGTCTCGCCGGTTGGATACGGGCGGAAAAATCGCCCCTCATGATCTTTTCTGTAGCCTCTATGATCCGTCTGACAGGACGCTCAACCATAAATCTGCAGCGGACGGCATCAATCACCGTGCAGAGAGCACTCAGCAGAATCACATTGAGAAATGTCAATGTTGCGGCTTTCCGGATGTTTTCCGCAGTATATGTCAGCCCCATTGCTTCCTGAAGCAGTTCCACAAATAGTATGATGCAGGTGGTTAAAATAAAGGCCATCAGCAGGAAAAAGGAAACATAACTTTTCACAGCAAGCAGAAGCCTTCGCTGTGCCATCTTATTCTGCCGGGTCATTTCAGCACCGCCTTGTAACCGAGACCATGAACAGTGACGATCTCAAAGTCATCACACCCGGAGAATTTGTCCCGCAGTTTTGTCATGTAAACATCAACTGCTCTCGGGGCGGTGTTGGATTCCACATCCCAAAATTCATCCATAAGCTGTGTACGGGTAAAGGTCTTTTTCGGATAGGAAAGCAGCTTGTAAAGAATATTGAACTCCCGTGCAGTCAGCGAAATTTCTTCGCCCTCAAGCACTGCCGTGCGTTCGTCCGCATCCAACACCAGCCTGCCAATCTCCAGCCTGTGGCTTCTTGCAATTTTTGCCCGCCTGAGAAGGGCTCCGATCCGCAGAAACAACTCATCCAGATCGACAGGTTTTACCATATAATCGTCAATCCCAATCCGGTAACTCCGCTGCTTTGAAGCAAAATCGTCCCTCGCTGTCATAAACATGATAGGAATATTTTCATTCAGTTCCCGCACGGTTTTTGCAAACTCATACCCATCGATTCCCGGCATCATAACATCGGACACAATCAGATCAAAAGGGGTATTATACATGGCGTTATAGGCTTCGTTTGCATTCAGGCAGCCAATTGCCTGATAGTCGTTCTGATTCAGAAAAGAACAGACTGTCTGATTTAAGTCTCTGTCATCCTCAACCACCAATATTTGAAACATAAAACATGCCTCCAACAGATTTTTCTTTTTTATTATAGCACCCAAATGTTAAAGTTTTGTTTATGTTTTCGTGTTTTCATCAGTTTTTTAAAAAGATTTCCACCTGTGCGGTTGGATGCTCTAAAAAGCATCCAACCAATTCCCACATTCGCAAAATTCGCGCTTATGCGCTCTTGCGTCTGCTTACCGGGACAGCGCGGGACTGCTTTGCATTTCCTGCCATCAACTTATTTTAACCCTTTGCAAATCGGGATCAGGCCGAGCAGAAGCACAATGCCGACCACACCGACGATAATGCCCCACATCATCTGACTCGCAACAAGAACCATGCACATCCCTGCTCCGAATACGGCTGTGCTGAATATGCTGTAAAGAGTGATTCCGATGACCCTGCCGTTAAATACGATAGCCGGTTTTCCGTCCATCTTCCGGCGGACAAGCACCATTGCAAACAGCACGGCCATACCGATCACACCAAGAACAACGCCCTGGGTAATCGTACCCATTTCCGGCACCAGCGCCATGCACATGCCGAGCGAAAACAGCAGGCCCCCGACTACACTGAGGATAAGAGTGATAAAATCTTTCTTTTTCATGGTAAATACCTCCAAATGTTTTTCGTGATCTCTCACTTGTTGTCTGTATTCTACATTTCAAATGTTTTTAAAATTTTCAAGTTTTGTTTGAGAAATGTTAATTAGTAGGATATTTCCTTAAAAAAGATATGCATTTTTAATTCTTGCTTATCGTTTTATTGATTCTACAGCTTTCCACGCTTCCACCGCATCTTTGCAATAAACCTTGATAAACACACCATCCAGCAGGAAAGAGAAGTTGCTGTTTTCAGTCAACGCTTCGATAATCTGCTCCCTTTCCAACTCTGAGATGTCGCCCATGCAGTTTTTCAAATCATAGTAGTCCGGCTGTGTGTCGATGCACCAGTGTATTTCTGCCCACCCGTCCATCTCAAAGTAACTTCCATCCTCCACCTGCTCTGGGGTGACTCCGGTATAGTAGTGTCCCTCAAAGGTATAGGGTACGCCATCTTTCAGCTGCAGGTAATTCTCGCCGAGGAAATATCCAAGGGTCTCAAAGTCAGGGATTTGTTCAGCAAAGGCTTCCGGACAGTCGGCAAGCTTAATGCCGGTAATCTCCACACCTTTCTCCATAGCAAACATCTCAAAGTCAACAGGATGCTCCCAGACCCAATCCAGCAGTGCCACCATAGGCGCATACCCATCGCCCCAGGAACCAGTGATCTGATACCACGCCGTATCGTTCTGAAATGTAATGGTCTTCGTCCGCCCCTCGTTGCCCTCAGCCACAATTTGGATCCCATCCCGCTCTGTCACCGTCACAGCAGGTTCCACGATATTCCCATTCTCATCCACCTCAATGCAGATGCAGTCCTGAATGACCTCCACCTCCTGATACCCGATGGTGATGGTCAGGTCGCTGTAGGTATCGCCCTGCTGATGCCACGCATGGGTGACGCTGAATATGCTGCCATCTTCATTGTAGCGCACCTCGCAGCTATAAAGCGGATGGTTTGGCATAGCGGGAATCGCACCGCTTTGCTCCATCTGCGCCCGGTAGTCGGAGAAGTACCTGGATGCCGCATATGGGATGATACTGTCGGCAAGAGACTTGATCGACGATGTGTCATCGTAACTCAAATTATATTTGAAATAGTCCTCGGCCTGGAAACTATCAGACCATTGCAGGACTGTTCTGCTCCCCTCTTCCGGGGACATCATATACACCGCACCGACCACTGCCAGACACACGCAGGCAGCAGCAGATACCAACTTCAGCCACATTTTATTGCGGCGTTTCTTTCGTGTCCGAACGACCTCAGCCTCATGGATGATATCGTCCGGAAGCAGGTTCATAGCATCGCACAGTTCTTCTCGCTTCATATCGTATAGCCCTCCTTTTCCAAATAGCCTTTCAGACCCTTGCGGGTGCGGTGCAGCATACTTTCGACCTTGGATTTGCTCATGCCATAGTATTCTGCGATATCCCGAATAGAGTCCATGAAATAATATCGGCCAACAAAGGTATTGCGTGCCCGGGGTGACAGGGTGCGAAGATAGGAGGCAATCGCCTTTGCCAGAAGTTGCAGTTCCACAGCCTGCTCTGGTGTCTCGCCCCCCGGGATACAGTCACCGATTTCATCAAGCGATATGGCGTATTCAGATGCTTGCCGCTTTAGACTGCTCCGTTTCCGAAGAATGTCAATAGAGACCTGCCTTGTAATTTTCCCAAGATAAGTGGAAAGAATATCCGGTTTATGTGGCGGCATAGAGTTCCATGCTTTCATGTAGGTGTCGTTGACACTTTCTTTGCTGTCCTCCAAATCTGAGAGGATATTATAAGCGATTTTGGTCAGGTATGGACCATACTTCTGCTCTGTTTCCCGGATGGCAGACTCGTCCCTCTGCCAGTATAGTTCTACAATACGTTCATCCTGCACAGACACACCTCCTTTTTCGTTTTGCTGTCAGGCGCCTTCATCTTATATCCCGTAAAACATCGCTTTTGCTTGCATGAAATTTGAAAAAATTTGTTTAGAGTAATTGGTGAGACACATTGAAGTGAATGAGAAGCACGAGGTGGACGTAGAAACCCACCGAGACGTCAAAATCTAATACAACTTTGTCGGGTATATCATAATTTTTCTATTGCTGCCTCAGATGATCTTTTTCATCCATATATGAGGGCATCCCTCATCATATTCTATACCGCCAAATTCTGTGAACCC
>JAAVAG010000138.1 GCA_014804185.1 Lachnospiraceae bacterium | reverse complement strand
CTCCAACGACCCCAATGTATATATGGGACCGGTCATTTCAAAAGCCAGCGTGGAACGGATCCACGGTTTTATCGAGCGCGCGCTGAAAGAGGGCGGAAAGATGGTGGTGGATGGCCGGGATGTCAGCGGAAAGCTGCAGGAACGGAACAAAAACGGATTCTTTGTGGGACCTACCATTATTGAAAATATCACCAAAGATTTTGAGATTGCGCAGGAGGAAGTATTCGGGCCTGTTGTATCTCTGATCAAGGTAAAGAGTTATAAAGAAGGCATTGAGTTGATCAACGAGTCGCGGTACGGAAACGGGGGCGCTATCTTTACAGAATCCGGCGTGGTGGCACAGGATTTTCTGGTTCATACCAATTCCGGCATGATCGGCGTGAATATCGGCGTTCCGGCCTCCATGCCGTATATGCCTTTCGGAGGAACAAAGGCTTCGCTGATGGGAGGCCAGTATAAGGCGCAGATCTCGGATGCGGTGGAATTTTTCACCAAGAGAAAGGCGTGTACGATCCAGTATTTCGGCCCGGAGGACGTTGACTGGACAAAAGACTATATTTCTGAGTTTAATGTCAACGAGACAAAATAAAGTGATGTAAGGCGGAAAAAATATGTTACACTGTTTTCTGACAGGAGGACACTGACAGATGAAAGGGCTTTATCAAACCTATGTGGACAATCTTGCCGAGGTGGGGAAACTGCTGAAACCGCCGATCAACCAGGAGATGCCGGAGGAGCAGGCACTGCAGATCATACATGACTGTGCGGATCATCTTTTCCGGATCCATCAGGAGAATGACAAAATTCTCACGGAAATCCTTTTTACCAAAAAAGCGGATGTGCTGACGGAGGAGGAGGCCGAGTGTCTGAGTGAACTGGCGGGAAAGCTTTTTAACTATAACCGCAGTCCCGATACCGGTGTCGCCTACCGGATACACCGGCTGCTTTACGACTATGCCGAATATCATCAGGATACGGACTTGCTCGTTCAGGAACTGTACAATCTCGGAATCACTATGTTTTATATGAATGTACGGGATACCGATAATGGAATCAACATTTTTATTGACCGGATCGGGGCGTATTTCCGGGCGGGTGCGTCTTATCTGGACAGATATGATGAACTGACAAATCCCCGGACGCGAAGTTATATTCTGCGGTGTCTTGGAAATGTCAAATATGGTCTGGAAAAATTTCATGGAAACAACAGCGGCATGGAAAAACGTGCCTATGAGGGCTGGGAAGAGTACATGGAATGTTTTACCAGGGCGATGGAGATTTTCCAGTCGCCCCGCTATCAGCAGATGAATCCGGAGATTCCCTGGGATACTTTTATCTATACGATGCATTACGACCGGACACAGTTTCTGTCGGGACTTCGCAGCAGGCCCGATCCGGAGGTCGCCAGGCTGGTGCTGGAGTCTGCGGAGCATGTTTATCAGCGTCAGGAGAAGATCGCGCAGGCAGGGGAAAAGGCGATTGGCATCCGTACTCAGTATGTCTATGCGGCTGCCAGGTATCATGCGGGGCTGATCCCGGTGGAGGAACTGCTGGAGGTGCTGTTTGACATCTGTGAGTCCGCGGATCTGTATGATTTTTCCAGTGATAATATATGGTCTGTTCTTTATACGCCCGAGTATCTGATGCATTATCTGAAGGAACTTTCGGAGGAAGAGCAGAAGAAACAGCAGATCCGTCTGCAGAAAGCCTTTGAGAAGCAGAGAAAATATCTCATTTTGTTTCCGAAGAATGAATACGGGCAGCAGATTTCCCGCACCATCAGTTCCATTGCAAATTATCTGTCCGGACAGGATATACAGTTTTTCAGGCAGCTTTTGGGATTTATTCTGGCATGCCATCCGCCGACCTATGTGCATTCCACGATGATTGCGCTTCTGACAAGGAGATTTTGCGAGCAGATTGCGAAAGTAAATCCACAGCTGCTCTCGGGGACATTTGGATTTGAGGGAACGCAGGAGGTACTGGAGAATCTGGACAGCATTCTGGAGAATGCCTATCTGGGGGGACTTTATCATGATCTGGGGAAGTGTATGCTGCTCAACTATGTGGGGCTGTACAGCCGGAGACTGCTGGATGAGGAATTTTCCTGTATCAAACTGCATGTCTCTTTCGGGTGCAATCTGCTGGAGGCCTTTCATATGGAAGATCTGGCGTGGATCGCACGTTTTCACCACCGGACTTACGACGGTACGGGCGGTTATCCCAGAAGCAATGATGTATGTCCGGAACGTGTCCGCCGGATCGTGGATGTGGTTACGGTAGTGGATTCTCTGGATGCGGGTACGGACAATGTAGGCAGAAGCTATGCGGCGGCCAAATCCTATGAGCAGCTGGTGGAGGAACTGCGCGTGGGAAAGGGGACAAGATACGCCGATGAAATCGTAGAATTATTGGATGATCCGGTTTTTTATGAAGATATCAGGCGGTTTATAGCGGAAAAGCGCAGGCAGGTATACCTGGATATTTATATGAAACTGTCATAATTTACAGGATCAGGTTATATAAAATACAGAAGAAAGCAGCGAGGACTCGTACAGAAACGGAGTGTGTTTATGAGGGGGAAGATCCGAAAGGGGCTGTCTGTATGGTATATAATCCTGATCCTGGGGACAATATGGGGATGCGGACAGGAAGAGAGAGAAATCCGGGGAGGCGCAGACGGCGATGAGGAAACCGTCCGCGGCGACGCGGTATCCGCCGATGGAGGCGCGGTGTCAGCCGGCCGGGAGGCGGTTTACGGTCAGGAAAACGGCCGGGAGACGCCAGGCGGCAGCGGGACAGAGATTCCCTGCGAAGAAAACTGGTATATTGTGGAGATACCGGAGAAAACGGAAGTCTGTTACGATCTGGACGGGAACGGAACCAAAGAGCGGATATATTATGCCGCGCCGCAGGAGCCCGGAGGGACATGCTCTGTCTGGGTAGACGGAATGGAGTACAGAGATGTCTTTGCGGAATTTACCGTGCGGGAGGATTACTTCGGTGTGGTGGATCTAGTCCGGGAAGACGGCTGTATGGAACTGGCATTATATGGCGGCAGGGCGGAAAGCGGCTTTTCGACCTGCTTTTATCGATATGGGGACAGGGGTTTTGTCATGTTGGGGATGGTTCCCGGATATATTGACAGGGCTTCCGTGGACAGCGGCGACGTCCATCTGGACGGCAGCGGGACGGTCTATGGCAGATTTTCTCTGCGGCTGATACAGTCGTGGGAGGCCGCCGGCAGGTGGATACTGGACGAACGGGGACAGATACAAAAGCTGCAGGAGGAGTTTTATTTTCCTCTGATGACCTGCGCTGAAAGAGAGGGAAAACGGGCGACGGTGCAAGGATCCTTTATCCTGTACATGGAGCGGGATACGGACGGCGAGTATGTGCAGGTTCCCGCATCCGGGGCGGAAGTGGATTTTCAGGCCACAGACGACAGGGAATGGATGCTGCTCTCCGTGGAGGGCGGCTGTACGGGATGGCTGCACTGCAAAGATTTCCGTCTTGTGGAGTGTGAGAGGGGAAAATATGTCCCCTCATCGGAAGTGTTTGACAACCTGACATTTGAGGACGGCGGGGCGGGAGGCTGAAAGCGTACATGAAGAAGATCGGAATTATAGAGGATGATGAGACATTGTCCAAAGAAATGGAATATTTTATCGGTTCCCACGGCTACGAGACATGGAGGCCGCAGCCCGGACATTACGGGGCCGGGGAGATCCTGGAGGCGGGCTGTCATCTGCTTTTGCTGGATATCGGACTTCCGGGAACGGACGGAATCTGGCTCTGCCGGGAAATTCGGAAAAAGAGCGATCTGCCCGTGATTATGATTACCAGCCGGAATACGGAGATGACGGAACTGGTGAGCATGAACAGCGGGGCGGACGATTTTGTGGCAAAACCCTTTCATCCCCAGATTCTTCTGGCGCGGATGGAGGCGGTTTTGAAACGCGTCTATCGGGAGGGCAGTGTGGACAAGCCCATGATTCTGGGGGATTTTTCACTGGATATTGCCAGGGCCAGGATAGAGTCTCCATGGGGAGAGGCGGAACTGACCAGAAACGAACTGAAGATGATGACGGTATTGGTGTCAAAGCGGGGGCAGATCGTCTCCCGGGACGAGATCATAAGCCAGCTTTGGGATGATAAAATGTTTGTGGACGATAATACGCTGACAGTCAATATGACCAGATTGAAAAACAAGCTGGAGGCCATCGGCATCCACAATGCCATTGCGACCAGACGGGGCATCGGATATGAATGGAAAGGTTCGGAGGATTGAGATGAAATACGGCGTATATCTGAAAGAGAGATGGGGATGGGCAGCAATATTTTTATGGCTGCTTTTTTCTATGGAAACATTTCTGCTCACAGTAAGCGGAGGAGGCTGGCTGGGAATCTATGCGGCAGTCAGCCTGACGGCGGGCTATTTTGCGGGAACTTTTATGGATTTTTGGCAGCAGAAAAAGTACTATGAGCAGCTGCGGGATATGGTTGAAAGCCTGGATAAGAAATATCTCCTTCCGGAGATGGCGCCTGCGGGAAAGCGGCAGGAGGAGAAAATTCTGGACAGCATATTGTATCTTATGGGAAAGAGCATGAATGAATATGCGGAAAGTTACCGGCGCAGGGCTAAGGAATACAAGGAGTATATCGAACTGTGGATCCATGAGATAAAGGTTCCCATCGCGGCTGTTAAAATGATGATCGAGAACCATCCGTCCGGGATAGAGACAGAACTTACGGCGGAGGTGGAACGGATAGAGGGGTATACGGAGCAGGCGCTGTTTTATGCAAGGAGCAGCGCGGTGGAAAAAGATTATCTGATCAGAAAGGTGACGCTGCAGTTTCTGGTGGAGGAGACCCTATTGCAGAAAAAGAAGCCGCTGCTTGCGGCAAAAGCAAAACTCCGTCTTGGCAGTCTGGAGCAGATCGTCTACAGTGACAGTAAATGGCTGGTGTTTATTCTGGGGCAGATCGTGGATAACAGTATAAAATATGCCGGAGATGAGCCGCCGGAACTGGAAATATGGGCGGAGGAGCAGAAAGGGAGCGTGCGGCTCATTTTGCGGGATAGGGGAATCGGCATTCCTGACGGCGAGACGGATCGAGTCTGCGAAAAGGGGTTTACCGGGAGCAACGGCAGGAAGTTCGCCAGATCCACGGGTCTGGGGCTGTATCTGTGCGATAAGCTGTGCCGCAGGCTGGGCCACTGTATCGAGGTGCGGTCCCGGGAGAGGGAGGGGTGTACGGTAACGCTTACTTTCCCCAAATCGGATTTTATGGATATGACGTGACAAAACTGTAAGGTTTCCGTAAGGAATATCCATGGCTCTGTCCCCGGATGCGGGGTAAAATGACAGAAAAGAAAACGCATCAGGAAAGTTCCTTTCGGGGACGGACCTGGCGGGAAAGGCATGGATACCAAAGTATGAGTGTAGTTTTGGATGTACAGAATGTAGAAAAGTATTACGGAAATAAGGGGAGTCTGACGAAAGCGCTGGACGATATCAGTTTCCGTGTGGAAAAAGGGGAATTTGTGGGGATCATGGGGGCCAGCGGCAGCGGAAAGACGACGCTGCTCAACTGTATCTCCACCATTGACCGGGTCACCGGCGGTCAGATTCTGGTGGGCGGGGAGGATATCACGCAGCTGAAAGGAAATCAGCTGAATCGGTTCCGCCGCGAGGAACTGGGATTTATTTTTCAGGATTTTAATCTG
>JAAVAG010000137.1 GCA_014804185.1 Lachnospiraceae bacterium | reverse complement strand
GGGCGGCTTCTGGAGTATCACAGCGGTCTGACGAGTGCCGCGCAGCTTTTTCCCTTTCAGGCGGATCTGCAGGGACGCCAGCTTCGTCAGGTCAATGAGAAGATATCCAGGGCCGGGGAAATCTCCGATGCCGACGCATTGGCGCTGCTGACGGACGATACGGAGGAACTGCGCAAATATCTGTATTACACATCGGCGCGGTATATTAAGCGGCTGGAAAAACCGGAACATGAGCAGCTGCGGACGATCATTGAGATGGAAGACGAAAAAGAGCAGGAGGAGGCTTTTGGCAAGTATCTTGGGCAGACGGAGAATGTCAGGAGGTTGCAGAAAATCTTTCCGGTGATTCTGACGACCTGTATATCGGCGCATCAGCTGGGGGAGCCGGAGCAGATATTTGATATGGTCGTCATAGACGAGGCCAGTCAGTGCAATACGGCGGTCTCGCTGGTGCCGGTGCTGCGGGGGCAGAATCTGATGCTGGTAGGGGATCCGCAGCAGCTTCGGCCGGTGATATTGCTGGATCCGAATATCAATGTGAAACTGAAGAAAAAGTACGGAATCTCAGAAGAATATGACTATTGTACCAATTCCATATACAAGACCTTTCTGGCCTGCGATTCAGTCAGCGATGAGACGCTGCTGCGCTATCACTATCGCTGCAGTAAAGAGATTATAGAGTTCAATAATCGCAAATATTACAATTCCAAGCTTCAGATATGCACCCGGGATACGGATCAACATCCGCTGGTCTACATAGACGTTCCGCAGGATGCGGCGGCGGAGAAAAACACATCCCCGGCGGAGGTGGATGCCGCCGTGCGGTACGCCCTGCGGCACAAAGAGGAGAAAATCGGCGTCATCACGCCCTTTGTCAATCAGAGAAAAGAACTGGAAAAGGCGCTGGAGGAGGCGGGGCTGAAAAATGTCACCTGCGGGACGGTGCATGCCTTTCAGGGAGATGAAAAGGACATCATTCTGTTTTCCACCGCCATCACGGACCAGACCGGCCGGGGAACTTACGACTGGCTGAAAAATAACAGGGAACTGATCAATGTGGCGACGTCCAGAGCCAGGAGGCAGCTGGTGGTGCTCTCCAGCGGAAAGGATCTGGAACGCCTGCACCGCAGGGAGGATTCGGACGACGATCTGTATGAACTGATACAGTATGTGAGAAATAACGGGCAGTCGGTGGTCACACCCAAAACGGCAAATTCCAGAGCGCTGGGGATCAAACCGTTCAGCACGGAGACGGAGGAGGCCTTTCTGCAGAACCTGAGTCATGCGCTGGAGAATATCTGGCTTTCCCAGAATAAATTTGTTATTCACAAGGAAGTTCCGATTTCCCAGGTTTTTGAGGAAAATACGGGCTGCAGTGATCTGTTTTATATGGGCAGATTTGATTTTGTGGTTTATGAGAGACGGGGCAGGGCGGAGTATCCGGTTCTGGCCATAGAACTGGACGGCAAGGAGCACTATGAGGACGAGGCCGTGAAACGCCGCGATCAGAAGAAAAACCGGATCTGCAGAGAGCATAATCTGGAACTGATCCGTGTGGAAAATTCTTATGCGAGAAGATATAATCATATCAAAGAGATCCTGATCGAGTATTTTAAGGTTAGACATTGAGAACCGGCAGCGCCGGTGCGGAAAGGAAATGAGAAGCATATGTTCAGAAAAAAGACCAGAGAGACGCGTCAGTATGACCCGGCTGTGCAGAAACCCATCCTGCGGTGCAGTATCTGCAACGGGGAGCAGGTGGCAGGCTTTAAGAACCTTCAGACGGGCAAGTTCGAGGAGGTCATGTTTGTCAGAGACAGTGATGACCTGGAGGAATTTATGCGGATGTATGGGCTGAAAGAAGTGCAGAGGGAGTATTAAAGATCGACTGCGCAGATTTTAACGGCGGATGGCAGGACAGATCACAGCGTCATTCCCACCTGCCGTCACAGCGCCGCGCCGTTGGTTTCGATGATCTTCTTATACTCCCAGGCGGAGTCCTTGAGGATTCGTTTTCCCGTTTTGTAATCTACAAAAATCAGGCCGAAACGCGGATCGTATCCCTCTGCCCACTCGAAGTTATCCATCAGTGACCAGTACTGGAAGCCCAGAACCGGCAGCCCCTCGCTGACTGCCCGCTTTACACTGCCAAGGTAATCCCGCATGTAGCCTATGCGCTTTGTATCGTGAACGGCGCCGTCAGCGGCAATTCTGTCCTCGTCGCACATGCCGTTCTCCGTGATCATGACGGGAAGTCCATAGCGCTCATGAAAGAAACGGACAGCCCAATACAGGCACCGCCCGTCATTGACCCAGCCCAGAGAATTTTTCTTTTCCGCAGGCACTTCGTCATTGGTGCCGTACCAGTTTTCCTGAAACGGAGAGTATACATTGAGGCCAAGAAAGTCCAGCCCGGTTTTGATTTTCGGCATATCCGCTTTTCGCAGACTGAATATGCCGTAAGCGCGAACGGTTTTTCCCAGGAGCAGCGGGTCGCACCACCAACGGTTGTTCATAACGCCGGATTTATAATAAAAGGATTTTCTCTTTGCCTCTGTGACTGCCTCTTCTGACTCATTTTCCGGGAGGAAAGCAGATGCCGCCATCGCGATGCCGATCCTGGGAGTCTTTTTCGCGTATTTCCGGATCACCGCTGCGCTTTCATGGAAAGCCGTCAGGCAGTTCCGGGTCAGCCTGGGCAGTGCAAGGTATTTGCTCACAAAGGGAGCATGTCTGCCGGTCATATGTCCGTTCATGATGAAACACTGAGGCTCATTCATGGGAAGCCAGTAAGTGACACGGTCAGAGAGAGCATCCGCCACGGCTCTGGTGTAGTCTGCGAACAACTTCACAATCTCCTTTGAAAGCCAGCCGCCTTTCTCCTGTACCCATACAGGAAGATCCCAGTGATAAATGGTTACCAGCGGCTCGATTCCGTTTGCAAGCAGTTCATCGATAAGGTCAGAGTAAAATCGAATGCCCTTTGGATTCAATTCTCCCTCCCGCGGCATGATGCGCGACCAGGATACGGAGAAACGATAGGATTTTAGTCCCAGCTTCTTCATGATTGTCACATCTTCCCGCCACCTGTGGTAGTGGTCACAGGCGGTATGGCAGTCTGCGCCTCCCTTGATTTTTTCGCCAGGGGCGACATCCCAGATGCTGGGGGTTCTGCCGTCCTCCTTCCAACCGCCCTCAATCTGGGCGGAAGCTGTTGCGGCGCCCCACAGGAAATTTTCTGGAAAAATGTTATTCTGCATTGCGTTATCCTCCAAATGTAAAGTCAAGTAGTTCAATTCTTCCGGTCAGCACTGAGAAAATAAGTTCCTGAACGCCTTCTCTGTGCAGCGGGCAGACGTAACTGTTCCAGGTATCGGAAGCAATGTCCAGCGTTTCACCGAAAACCTCCAAAACGCCCTTGCCCCGTGCACGGACAGTGATCGTCCTTGCGCCGGCAAAATCAAAATATTTATAGATGATCTGCGAGCGCACCCCGGCGGTTACGATGATTCCGCTGTCCGCGGCAGACACATAGGGGATGTCTTTCTGAATGATCCCATTGCCCTGGTGGGGCATCTTTCCGTTGGTCAGGCCGCAGCAGATGGCAGCCGGAAATGTACCAGCCGCTTTCAGCGGTTTTCCGTGCAGTCCCTGCGTGGTAATCTCCACCTGCGGAATTCTGCCGTCCGGAAGGATCTCAACAGACTCCGCGCAGGCCTGCCGGGAGTAGGCAGTTTTATTGGTATTGCGATGATAGAACACATACCACTGGCCGTGAATACATTCAATGCTGCCATGGTTGGTTCCGGTGGCGTTCAGACGGTCTTTCTCTGCCCGTCCCTGATATCCCACGTCGCCATTAGACACAATGGTGCCGCCATAAGTAAACTCCCTGTCTGGGCAGCGGCTGGTGGCATAGCATAATTCGTGGCCATGTATGGATGAATAAATGAAATAATATGTGCTGCCGATCTTTCGGATGGAACTTCCCTCAAAGAAAGGGTGCTTGTCAAAAGGGGTTCCTTTCACGTGATTGGGCAGAATATGGCAGGGCTCTGTTTTGATTGTCAGCATATCCCCGGCCAGAACCACATGGTTTGCGCCCATGATGCCGTCCCGGTATGCCCGGATTTCCGGTACGGACTTGCCGAACATCCTGCTTTCTATCCTGTGAAAGATGGGATTCAGCAGTATTCCGTGCTCATGGAACGGAAACCAGGTGCCGTAGTAGAGACGGATCACGCCGTCATCGTTGATCACAGCCGGGTCGAAAGTCACATACTTCAGCATGGGACTGCCGTCCGGGTTTCTGACGAAGCCGTAGTATTCGTACTTCCCGTCCGGGGTATCACAGACAGCAACGCTGATTTGCCGGCCATAACAACCGGCTCCTTTTTCACCGGACATACAATAGTAGAGATAGAACTTTCCGTCATTTCCCTGTACTACATCCGGGGCGTACATGTGCCTGAGTTTACCGCCGTATTGCGGATCCTGCACGGCGGAGTAGGAAACGCCTCTGCAGCTCCAATTACTTAAGTCATTCACCGGGGCAGACCAGAATTCATAGTCAAGCATACAATAGGTATTCCCGCCGGCCTGGTCATGGGAGCCGAAGAGATATACCCGGTCGCCAAACACATGGGGTTCGCCGTCCGGTATATATTCAGATAAAGGTAAAATCGGGTTGAATCCTTGTTTTTTCATCTTCAAAATCCTTTACAGGTATCGCTGGCGAAGATCATTTCCAGAATCCGGCCGGCAGAGGTATTCAGAGCATCCCGGTTTAGGGTTCCTTCTTTCAGCGCTTTCTGCAGGGCCTTTTCCACTGCCTTGCTGCCCGGCATGATCAGGTCATTGCCCGCATTGACCGCTTCCGCATGGGAGCACTGATCGGTTGCGTTCCAGTCACTCATGACAACGCCGTCAAATCCCCATTCCTGCCGCAAAATTCGGGTACAGAAGTCATAGTTATTGCACACATGGACACCGTTTACCCGGTTATAGCCGGTCATCACGGTCCAGGGCCCACCCTCGGTGACCGCGATGCGGAAACCTCGAAGGTACAGTTCCCGCAGGGCCCGCTGAGAGACATTTTCAGAGACGGTGCTGCGGTTGTCCTCCTGATTGTTGCAGCAAAAATGTTTGACTGTCACGCCGATGCCGCCGCGGCTTTGCACACCCCTGGTGACCGATGCCGCCATCTTGCCGGAAAGGATGGGATCTTCCGAATAATATTCGAAGTTTCGTCCGCACAGGGGATTCCGGTGGATATTCAGTCCGGGAGCAAGCCAAACGGAGACACCGATCTCCAGCATCTCCTTTCCAACTGCCCTGCCGACCTCTTCCATAAGCTTTGTATCCCAGCTTTGTGCCAGTACAGTCTCGCTGGGCCATGCGGTCATATAACGATATACCGGACGTCCTTTGCCGGGTTTTGCCTTGACGAACCGCTCAAAATGTTTCAGCCAGCCCCACTTCCAGTCCTCCGGAAGCCCATCGGGATAGCGGGGTGTTCCGTCTTTCATGATCACGACAGACTGATTCACATTCAAACCGGCCGGGCCGTCAGCCAGCACGATATTAGGGATTCCCTTTTTTAAAAGTCCGGTGCAGGTTCTGCCGGCAGCGCCCATGACATTGTTATAGGCTTTCAGCGCGTAACCGCCGCCGGTGACCAGCTTGATTTTCTCCCTGTCGCTTAAGGTTCGCAGCAGGGCAGATACCTTTTCGGAAAACGGTCTCCGGTACGGCTTTGTGTTTTTGCCGCTGCCGATGGGATTGACCTTTTCAATGATGGTCTCGTCCTCCAGGGTCACGGATCCGCAGGGCATATCATTCAGAATAAGCCGGTATTCACCCTTTTCCAGTACAAAGGCGGATTTGTTTTCATCAAAGGCTGCGATATCTTTCAGATCGATGGGAAGTGTCACTGTAGTGCTTTCGCCGGGCTGCAGAAGCCGGGTCTTCGCAAAGGCCGCAAGGCCCCTTTTTTCGTGATCGATGCGTCCGTCAGGCTTTGCGACGTAGAGTTGCAGAACCTCTTTTCCGCCGAAATTTCCGGTATTTTTAACTGTCACGGTAACGGTGTGATCTGTTGCCTGTTCAGATGTCATCTCAAATGTGGTGTAACTCAGACCGAATCCAAAAGGATATCTGGGCTTTATTCCGTTTTTGTCAAACCAGCGGTACCCCACATAGATGCCCTCGCTGTACTCCTCATTGTCCAAATCTCCGTTTCGATAGCTGAAAGTATCGGCGCAGGGGTAGTCCTCATAGCGCATCGCCCAGGTATCCGTCAGTTTGCCGCAGGGCGCGGCTTTGCCGGTCAGCAGATCCGCCAGAGCATTCCCGCCCTCCATGCCGCCCTGACCATAAAAAAACACGGCATCAATGCGGGTTTCATCCAGGACGGACAGGTCAATCACGCCGCCGCAGTTGAGCACCAGAATGAGCCTCTTATAGTGGGCGGACAGAGTTTTCAGGCTTTCCGTTTCCAGGTCAGACAGAAGATAATCCCCTTTTTCCACCCGGCGGTCTTTTCCCTCGCCTGCCTGCCGGGAGAGGACATAGATGGCGGTATCTGTTTTATCCGTCAGTTCATCGGTCAGGATCGGGGTGCAGGCGGGAAAGGGCATTGGATTTTCGTGGATTACGTCAAACATCCGCATAGTCCGGAGGGGAGTAAAACCCTTGATTTTGTTCTCCACATCCTGCCGCCAGGCCGTGACGTCATCGTTGTATTTGTTTTCAAAGCGATCCATCCAGAGGGTTGTCGGAAAAAGGAAACCGGCATTGCGAAGTCCTTCTTCAATGGTTACGCTGTGACGCTCATGAACATCCCCCGAACCGCTGCCGCCTTTGACGGTCATGCGGCTGCCAGGGCCATAGAGGGCTACGATTCTGCCGGTCAGCGGCAGCACGCCGTCATTTTTGAGAAGTACAATTCCCTCGGCGGCGGCCCGGCGTGCCAGCGCCTTGTGCTCCTGTTCCCGCTCAGATTCTTCCGGTGTATATGCGCCAAAGGTCTGATATTTTACCATTACTGCACCTCAATTTCTATCCGCACAGGCGTAACGCCCGCGCTTTTGATTGTGACCTCCGCTTTCCCAGGTACACTTCCTGCCCGCAGCACAGCCAGTGTCCGTCCACGATAGGAGGTGTGGTAATTCTTGTCAAACACCTCGTCGGTTTTGCAGAGGGCGCTGCCAAATCCCGCCAGACCGGCGGCGCCGCTGACTGCAATCTCAACGCGTTGTTCCACAAAGGGTTTCAGGCTGCCGGCCTTGTCGGTAAATTCAACAGGCAGATAGCAGAGGTCCTGTGCATTGGCCTGAAGCACCCTCTTTTCGGGTTTTACCGTCAATACGGTTTCTTCCCCCGCGCTGACCAGACTATAAGAACCCGTCACATTTCCTTCCGCGTCCAGCGCTTCGGCGGTCAGGGTTCCCGGCTGGTAAGGTGTTCTGAAAATGGCCTTGTATTTTTTTACCTGTTTTATGCCAATCACCCTGGTGTTCAGCTTCAGGCAAACTGCGGCAGCATCGGCATAGACTTCTATCGTGGCTTTTATGCCTTCATAGCCATGCCAACTCCAGCTGTCAATGGCGTTGGTAAACTGCCAGGCTCCGGCAGAGGGCTGCTCCTTTGCGTGGTTCAAAGGCCGCACGCCGATAAACGGTTTCTTCCGCAGACCCCAGACGATCTGCATAAAGTACATAGATGCCAGGGGCTTTCCGGTAATATCGATCATGCCCTGCCCGGCCAGCAGCGGAAGTCCTTTATAGGAGTGATAAGTCCAGTCGCCGATGCAGGCTTCTCCCAAATAATCCCATGCGGACCACACGAAGTCGCCAACCACCTGGGGCAGTTTTTTTACCCGCTCCCAGTTGTAGGGTAAATCGGCTGCCATGGTTTCTGAACCTACCATGATTCTGTCAGGATATTGGGCCGCGTCCGCATCATACCGGGAGGAAGCGTAGTTAAGGCCCAGAATATCCAGCCCCTCCGCCGCACCCAGACAGGCCCTGTCGCCTTTTTTGCCGCCGCTCATGAAAAACATCAGCGGACCCAGCTTTTGTGCCATGGCATTGAAAAAGGCGGACCCGGTTTTCTTTTCCTTATAGCCGCCCTTTTGCGGCAGCGGCTCCGGTTTATAGTCGCCCTTGTCCTTGTAAACCCCCATTCCCATGTTGGCATAGACATTCAGCAGCACATTAACGCCGGCTGTAACCGGGCGGGTCGCATCCAGGCTGTGAACAAATTCCGTGAGTCGTCTGCAGACCTCCGCACCCTGTTTTGTGGCTGTCTCCGATACCTCGTTGCCGGTGGAGTACAGAATGACACTGGGGTGATTCCGGGAGGACTCCACCATGGCAGTCAGATCCTGTTTCCACTGGGTTTCAAACCAACGGGCATAGTCATGGTAGGTCTTGGGTACATACCAGCCGTCAAAGGTCTCGTTCATCACATACATTCCCAGCTTATCGCAGGCATCCAATGTGATCTGGGAAGCGGGATTGTGGGCGATTCGCAGCGCATTAAAACCGTTTTCTTTCAAAATGCGTATGCGCCGTTCCTCGGCATCCGGGAACTCACAGGCGCCCAGTACGCCGTGGTCGTGATGAATGCAGCCGCCGCGGAGCAGCACCCGCTGTCCGTTGACAAGCAGGCCGCTTTTGGCACTCCACTCCAGTTTGCGGATACCGAAAGGGATTCTTCGTTCATCTTTTTCCGTTTTAACGACGCAGGTATACAAGTAAGGATTATCCGCGCTCCACAGCTTGGCATCGGGTAATGGAATCACCCCGGGGCCGCCGGATGCAATCAGCCTGTCTCCGTCAAAGATATCCACCGTCACAGGAATTTCGGCAGTGGTCGTGACATCCGTCCTGATTACAGCGGGATCATAGGACACGGTTTGAATATGGATGGTCTCAATATGCACCCGGTCGCGGATCAGAAGCTGTACCGGCCGGTAAATTCCGGAGCCGGAATACCACCGGCAGTTGGGTTCTAAGGAGTTGTCAACATGAACGGCCAGCGAATTGCTCCCGGCGCGCACAATATCGGAAATATCCACATCAAAGGCGGTGTAGCCGTACTTATGGTTTCCTGCTTCCCTGCCGTTGAGGACAACAGAGCAGTTCTGATATACGCCCTCAAAGTGGAGCATAATGGATTTTCCGATAGCCTCCGGGGATGCCTCAAAAATCTTCTCATAGATATATTTTCCGCCGGGGAAATATCCGGAGTTGACCCCATTGCGGCAGCTGCCGGCCCGCTCTTCCAGGATCATGGCGTCATGGGGCAGATGCACAGGAACAGCTGCACAGCCTTCTCGGCGGAAAGTCCAGTTTTCATTAAAATTCAGTATCATTTTTTCACCTTAGATTTTTTCAATTCCGCTTTCCGCTGTTTTGCAGCCTGTTTATCCAGATACTTTTGATTCTCCGCATCAAAATTCAGGCCCTTTCCGGCACAGTATTCCTGCAGATCGTGGATGCGGTTTTCTTCCCGTTCCCGCTCCGCCTTTTCTGCTTCCATGCGCTCCAGTTCTTCCAGGTCAACCCATTCCTCGCCGCGGGCCAGGGCGGCGTTCTTCTTCCGCAGCAGCAGTTCTCTGTTGATTTCCGGCAGTTTCTTTTCCACGTCTACAAAAGGCAGCAGCACCAGGTTGGAGACGGCCAGGATGATGTCGAACAGATAGAACGCCAGCACCATAAATTGAATCACGCTGGCATTGGGAATGACGCCCTCCACATCCACAAAGCCCAGTTTCAGGATCGTGGATTCAAAACCGCCGGCAAAAGGCGCGTAAATTGCGGATTGTATGGCGGTGATAATCGCGACTCCCAGCAGTCCTTCCAGACGCAGGTGAGATTTATGCTCTACACTGTCGAAAGCGAAACACATCAGTGTTGCCACGATGTAAGCGTTTGGAATCATACCGGCCTGCCGCAGGAAACCCGCAATAATTGCAAATGTCAGATTGCCGGGGAACATCCAGCCCAGAACACTTCCAATCAGAACCAAAGCATAACCTGTGAAAGCACAGTTGCGGATGCCGAATTTTTTCGCAAGCGGGTATGCCACGATAGCGCCGACGCCAAGGGGAACGCCTGTTGCAATCTGATAGACCGTATACATGAAAGGGTTTTCCGCGCCGCCAAGCAAAAACTTTATGTAGAAATACTGGACATTACCGCCCTTGAAGTTATCCACAATGCCGCCGACGGTGGTGAGGACGGTCAGGATAATAAAGTATTTGTTTGTGAGCAGCGCCCGCATCTGATCCCGGAGAGGAATTTTGTTCTCATTCTCAAGGCCGACTTCACTGGCAACATCCTCAGAGATGCGCTCGCGCGTATAGTAGTACTCCATAAGCAGCAGCGGGATTGCGACAATGGAAAGGGACACCATCAGAACCGCATATCCGTTAATATCTTTTTCCAGCCACATAGGCAGCACTACCATATTGATGATCATGCCGATGATAATGCCGGAAATCAGGGTCCAGGACATTTTGCGGATAAACTGCACCTGAGTCTTTTCACCGGGATCCCGGGTGGTCAGGGAGCAAATGGTATCCCGGAACAGGAAGAAATAGGTGGAGCCGACAGTGTGGTAGGCTATTAAAAGGAAGAAGAAATAGTACCAGTAACTTTCTCCCAGTGTATTTCCGGGGAACAGGAATATGAGCCCGCCGATGGCTATGGATACAAAGCCGAAAATAAGGTACCAGGGACGCATTCTGCCCTGCCGGGATTTGGTGTGCTGGATCAGCCAGCCGTTCAGCAGGCCAAACGCTACTGCCAGGATCTTTGCGATAGTCATCACGATTTCATAACGTCCGCCCATGACCATGATCATATCCACATTCTGGGTGCCATACATAGCACCTGTCTGCTGGGTGAAGAATTTTTCCACCAGGGCGGCGATGGTATTTACCACAAAGATTAGGCCCAGCGGCCCAATCAAATGTCCGAGGATGCGTTCTTTTGCAGAAACAGAACGTGTTTTGATCCTGGAGTCCATAAAGGGTTTTGTAAATAAACCTCTGCTAAAAAAGCTGATGGGGTGTTTCGCTTCTTTCATGCTTTTTCTCCTCTTTCCACTGAATATTGTAAATGAAGCTGCGCGGTCACTTTTCGGTTTTATTATACTGCCGGACTCTTGCGAAGTATTGCATTATAGTCTATAATAATGTAAATTTATCTATTCAGGAGGATTTTTTTGACAGATTATAGTGTTTTTTGCGAGATGTTCTATGCTGCGCATTATTTGCCCCTTGCCATGTATGACGCGAGTGGTTTTGTCTGCGCATCCGGTTATTATGAAACGGGTGATCCATATCCTTTCGTGCTTCCAAAACTTTTGGATCTTGGCAGTCCCTCAGTCTATGTTTCCTCTGACACAGGATACTATGGACTGGTGAAATGTACGGATGGGAGTTGCTGCTTTGTGCTGGGGCCGGCCTACAGCACACCTGTGACGGACGAGTTTATCCTGTCATTTATGAATAAAAACGCGATCGCCCCGAATCGTTACGGAGAAATCGCGTCTTACTTAAGCGGCATACCGCAGTACACATATAATCAATTTTTGAACCTGCTGCTTTATCTGCATTATGTGTTGACCGGCCAGCGGCTCAGCGTAGCCGAGGCATTCACCATTACCAACACCGGATACCAGCAGCTGATTGGCAGGCAGCATACGGAAAATGCCTACCAGGCCCGGGAAGATCAGCGGCAGCACGGCACATACTATTTTGAGAGGCAGATGCTGAGTCTGGTGCAAAGCGGCGATGTGGAAAAGCTGAACAGGTTTCTCATGGCATCGCTGCAGGCAGAGCCTCTCAAGGAAGGCAAACTGGCAGATACGCCCCTGCGTCAGGCAAAGAATCTGCTGATCGGCACAGTTGCCATGGTCGGCAAGGAGGCTGCCATTCCCGGTGGGATGGATGTTGAGCAGGCCTATCAGCTGATCGATGTGTATACACAGGAATGTGAGATGCTCCAATCCGTGGAAGCAGTGAAGAATCTTCAGTATAACATGCTGATCGACTTTACGAAACGGGTAGCGCAGCAAAAACTTCCCGCCGGCATTTCCCGGGAAATCTACTCCTGCATGCAGTTTATTTCCATGCACATCAATGAACCGATCAGTGTCACGGATGTAGTTGCCCATTCCGGTAAGAGCAGGGCTTATCTGTTTCAGAAGTTCCGGCGGGAGTCAGGTACGAATATCGGTGCATTTATTACCCGATGCCGTCTGCGGGAAGCAAAATCGCTGCTTCGCTACACGGATAAATCCCTTGGAGAGATCAGCAGTTATCTGTGCTTCTCCAGTCAATCCCATTTCCAGAACAGTTTCAAGAAACATTTTGGCGTGACACCAATGGAGTATCGAAGAAATCATGTATATAGCAATGAAAGGGTCGATTGTTTAGATTATGACGCCCCTTAATGCCGCTGCTCCATATTGCTGTAAACTTCGCAGTATCTGGCAGAGAAAGACGGTTCTTCACCGGCGATTGTCAGATGTGTGACATCGCCCAGTTTTGTTCCGCGAAAACTGGCGATGCCCTGCTGTCTCTCCTCGGTCACAACTTCTGTGACGGAGGTGGGCGCAAGCACCAGATCGTGCAGCATAGTAAAAGGAGAGAGGCTCCAAAGGTGGGAAAGCAGCACGGCGGTGATTCCGAAGTGACAGAAAAACGTGACGGTTGCAGTGTTTTCTCTGGTCACGCGATAGAGGCTGCCCTCCCGTACATAGCCGTATCCGGCAAGCAGGCGGTCAAACTGTGAGGTCACATAGTCATAAACCTGGTTCATGTCGCTGCAGCGCGTTACCTCGGAGTTTCTCCAGGCATTTCTGTCGGAATATTCGGGGTGGGCAGTCATATAAGAGGGAAGCATATCCCATACGATACGTTTGCCGTACCGGCCCCCCTCCCGGAAAGTGTCGGGATATGCATCCTGCAGCTGCGCGGACAGATTGATGTCCAATTGTGCGGGAAATTCCCGCAGCCAGTCCATAGTCTGAGCGGTGATGCCGAGTTTCTGCAGAGAGTAGGAGGCGGTTGCCTGAGCCCTTCCCAGAGGAGACACAAAGCAGTCCCCCACATTCCATTGCTCGATCCGCTCTGCCAGCAGGGCGGCCTCCCGGTGTCCCTTTTCTGTCAGAGTATCGTGTTCGTAGTCGGGATCCCCGTGGCGGATGAATAAAATACGCATAGATAGTCACTCCTTTTTTTGAGCGCGAAGCGCGGCAGACGCGTAGCGGCTGAATTTTTGGTTAATTATATCATGGGCGGAGGTAAGTTGTGAAGTACAAAATAGCAGTCTGTGACGATGAAGAAAATCAGATCGAGTATATGTCCTTGCTGGTAAGAGACTGGGCGCGGAGCAGGGACAAGGACATAAGTATCCGCACTTTCTCTTCCGCGGAAGAGTTTTTATTCTGGTATGAGGAAGAGCGGGATTTTGATATCCTGCTGCTTGATATCGAGATGCGGCAAACCAGCGGAATCGAACTGGCCGGAAAAATAAGGGCGGAGGACGACAGGATGCAGATCGTGTTTGTCACGGGATACCCGGATTATATGGCAGAAGGGTATGAGGTCGCAGCGCTGCATTACCTGCTCAAGCCGGTGAGCGGCGAAAAGATGAGCAAAGTACTGGACAGAG
>JAAVAG010000136.1 GCA_014804185.1 Lachnospiraceae bacterium | reverse complement strand
GGCCCAGCTGCCGACCCACTTTAAGGCGCTTCAAATCGGAAACGTATGGCGCGCGGACAGGCCCCAGAGAGGCAGATACAGGCAGTTTATGCAGTGCGATATTGATATTCTGGGAGAAGCGTCCAACCTGGCGGAGATCGAACTGATCCTGGCCACCACTACCACGCTGACCAGGCTGGGATTTTCGGGATTCCAGATCCGGATCAACGACAGGCGCATTCTGAAAGCCATGGCCGCTCTGGCAGGGTTTGCGCAGGAGGATTACGACAGTGTGTTTATCACGCTGGATAAAATGGACAAGATCGGAGCGGAGGGCGTACTGCAGGAACTGCTGCAAAGCGGTTACGGGCAGGAGCAGTGCCGCACATATATGGAACTGTTTGCCGGCCTGGAGAAGGAAAAGGACGGTGTGGCATACCTGACGAATCTCCTGTCCGATTATCTGGAGGACGGTGTGATGGCGTCCTTTGGGGAGATTATCGACAGTGTGCGAGCCACCAAGGCGGACTCCTTTGAGATCGTGTTTGATCCCACGCTGGTCAGAGGAATGTCCTATTACACGGGCACGATTTTTGAGATCACCATGCCGGAATTCGGCGGAAGCTGCGGCGGAGGCGGAAGATATGACAGGATGGTGGGAAATTTTACGGGAAACAATGTGCCCGCCTGCGGATTTTCCATCGGCTTTGAGCGCATTATCCTGCTTCTTATGGAGAGAGGGTTTCAGGTTCCCGCAGCAGGGCGCAGGACGGCTTATCTCATCGAGAAAGGCGTGGAGGGTGAGCAGCTGTGCGAAATCATCGCAAAGGCGCAGGAGGCCAGGGCGGACGGCTCCAAAGTATTGGTGGTCCGCATGAACAAAAATAAGAAATTCCAGAAAGAGCAGCTGATAAAAGAAGGCTATGAGGAGTTCTGCGAGTTTTATAAAAATCCTATCAGACAGTGAGGGCGGAGCAAAAAAGGGAGGCAGAGTATGGCAGAGTCAATGAAAGGGCTCAGGCGCACGCACAGATGCGGAGAACTGAGTCTGGAGCATGTGGGTGAAACGGTTACCGTTATGGGCTGGGTTCAGAAACAGAGAAATAAAGGCGGCATCATTTTTGTGGATCTGCGCGACCGCGCAGGTATTCTGCAGGTGATTTTTGAAGAGTGCGACTGCGGGGCCGGGCATTTCGCAAAGGCGGAGCGGCTGCGCAGCGAATTTGTGATCGCCGTAGTGGGACGAGTGGAAAAGAGAGCAGGGGCGGTCAATGAAAATCTGGCCACAGGTCAGATTGAGGTCCGCGCCAGGGAGATCAGGATTCTTTCGGAGTCGGAGACACCGCCGTTTCAGATCGAGGCGGACTCTAAGACGAAAGAGGAACTGCGCCTGAAATACAGATATCTGGATCTGCGCAGGCCCAACCTGCAGAGGAATCTGATGCTCAGAAGCAGGATTACTTCTTCTGTGCGCGCATTTCTGACAGGCGAGGGATTTCTGGAGATAGAGACGCCGGCGCTGAACAAATCCACACCGGAGGGGGCGAGGGACTATCTGGTGCCCAGCCGTGTGCATCCGGGAACGTTTTATGCGCTCCCCCAGTCTCCGCAGCTGTTCAAACAGCTTCTGATGTGCTCCGGCTATGACCGGTATTTTCAGCTTGCAAAGTGCTTCCGGGACGAGGATCTGCGCGCGGACAGACAGCCGGAATTTACGCAGATCGACCTGGAAATGTCCTTTGTGGATGTGGAAGATGTGATCGATGCCACCGAGCGCATGGTGCAGCAGGTCTGCAGGGAGGCCATCGGCCTGGAAGTGCAGCTTCCCATTCCGCGCATGACCTGGACCGAGGCCATGAACCGTTTCGGCTCCGACAAGCCGGATACAAGATTCGGAATGGAACTGTGCGATGTATCCGGGACCGTGAGGGGATGCGGATTCGGCGTATTTTCCTCAGCGCTGGAGGCCGGCGGCTCCGTCCGCGGCATCAATGTCAAAGGACAGGCGGAAATGCCACGGAAAAAGATTGATGCGCTTGTGGAATTTGCCAAGGGATACGGCGCAAAGGGGCTGGCCTACCTGTCGGTGATGCCGGACGGCAGCGTCAAATCCTCTTTTGCAAAGTTTATGACACAGGAGCAGCTGGATGCGCTTATAAAAACCATGGACGGACAGCCCGGTGATCTGCTGCTTTTTGCGGCGGACAAAACGCCGCTGGTGTGGAGCGTTCTCGGGGCGCTGCGCATCGAGGTGGCAAGACAGCTGGATATGATAGATAAGGATGCGTTCAACTTCTTGTGGGTGACGGAGTTTCCGCTGCTGGAGTGGAGCGAGGAGGAGAATCGCTTTGTGGCGATGCATCATCCCTTTACCATGCCTATGGAGGAGGATCTGGAGTATCTGGACACAGATCCCGGCAGGGTGCGCGCCAAAGCCTATGACATCGTATTAAACGGCATCGAATTGGGCGGAGGCAGCGTCAGAATCTTCCAGTCCGACGTGCAGGAAAAGATGTTCGAGGTGCTGGGCTTTACACGGGAAGATGCCTATGAGAGATTCGGGTTTCTCCTGAATGCTTTCAAATACGGCGTTCCCCCTCATGCGGGGCTTGCCATTGGTCTGGACCGTTTTGTCATGCTTTTGGTGAAAGCGGAAAATATCCGGGAAGTGATTGCTTTCCCGAAAGTGAAGGATGCCTCCTGCCTGATGACGGGTGCGCCGGATGTGGTGGATCCTGTTCAGCTGGAGGAACTGCAGATCGCGCTGAAAGCAGGCAATGAGAACGAGGAAGGCAAAGAAACGGACGGAGCGGAAGCAGACAGCGAAAAATCAGACAACAAAAAAGCATGATCCATATATATATCATGTCCGTGAAACCCTTGCTGGAGCATGACGTTTATACAGAGGCCGCCGGGAAAGTAAGCGGGCAGCGCCGGGAAAAGGCGGAGCGGGCAAAGCGGCCCGGCGACAGGGCTTTAAGCCTGGGAGCGGGTCTATTGCTTCAGTATGGGGTAAAAAGATACCGGGAGGAATCCTGGAAAGACTGCCCGGCCGGAGAAACGCCGGTCTGCAGCATTGTGCAGACAGAGGAAGTGCTGCGGGCCATAGAAGTTCCGGAAGAACTGTCCTGCGGCTGCGGCCCGCATGGGAAACCATATCTGGAGCATGATCCCGAGATCTTCTTTTCCCTTTCCCATTCTGGAGAATACGCGATGTGCGCCCTGGCGGACCGGGAGATCGGGGCGGATATCCAGCGGCGGCAGGATGCCTGCCGCGGAGACCGGGTCGCCGCAAGATGGTTTGCGCGGGAAGAACTGCGGTATTATGAGAAAGCCCGCACCGGACAGGAGCGCAGCGATTGGTTCTGCCGCTTATGGGCGGCGAAGGAGGCCTATATGAAACTGACCGGGGAAGGGCTTTCCCGGGAGACGAAAAGTTTTTTTGTGGATCTGGAACAGGGAACGATAAACGGCGGGGAAGATAAAAGTCTGTGCGCGCGTCTGTATGAGCCTGCCGCGCCGGAGGGATATGCCGCGGCGGTGTGTGTATATCATGAGAACTGCCATCCCATTGGAACTGATCACAAAAATCTGTCATAGAATATCATAAAGCAGATATGAGGATGATATTATGGCAGATTTTTTAGTGGTTCTGGATCCCGGACACGGCGGGTGGAATCCGGGAGCCGAATATGAGGGGCGCAGGGAAAAAGACGATGTGCTCCGGCTGGCGTTGGCGATGGGGGATATTCTGGAACAAAACGGGGTCGGCGTGGTATATACCAGGACGGACGACGTCTATGAATCCCCGCATCAGAAAGCGATGGAGGGAAATCAGGCGGGGGGAGATTATTTTGTTTCCATTCACCGGAATTCCAGCCCTTATCCCAATCAGTACTCCGGCGTGGAAAGTCTGGTATATAACCGGTACGGCGAGGCGGCAGGGTTGGCTGAGAATATTAACCGCGAACTGGAAAGTGTGGGATTTATCAATCAGGGAGTCAATGAGCGCACCAATCTGGTGGTGCTGCGGGAGACGGATATGCCCGCAGTTCTCCTGGAAGTGGGATTTCTCAATACAGATGCGGACAATTATCTGTTTGACGGCAGGTTTCAGGAGATCGCCCAGGCGATTGCGGACGGAATATTGATGACTTTAGATAATCGATGAAGTGAGTGAGGAAATACGGATGGATTTTTTTAGTATACTGACTATGGTAGGCGGACTGGCACTGTTTCTGTACGGCATGCGCGTGATGGGAGACGGATTGTCCAAGATATCCGGCGGAAAACTGGAGCGGATTCTGGAAAAGCTGACAAACAATACCGTGAAAGCAGTGTTGGTAGGCGCGGGAGTTACCGCAGTGATTCAGTCCTCATCCGCGACAACGGTCATGGTGGTCGGTTTCGTCAATTCCGGCATCATGAAATTACAGCAGGCGGTAGGAATTATCATCGGGGCGAATGTGGGAACGACGGTCACGGCGTGGATCTTAAGTCTCTCGGGGATCGAGAGCGGAGGTTTTCTGCTCCAGATGCTCAAGCCGTCTTCGTTCTCCCCGATTCTGGCGATCGCAGGCGTCTGTATGCTCAGCTTTTCCAAAAAGGACAAGCAAAGGGATGCGGCCACTATCCTGGTTGGCTTCGCCGTTCTGATGATTGGCATGGATATTATGGCAGATCCTATGAAAGAATTGGCGAATGTCCCGGAGTTTGGAAAGGTTCTTACCATGTTCTCCAATCCGTTTCTGGGGATGCTGGCCGGTCTGTGTTTGACGGCGCTGATGCAGAGTTCCTCTGCGTCGGTAGGTGTCCTGCAGGTGCTCAGCAGAACCGGATCCGTAAGCTGTGCCACGGCAGTGCCTGTCATTATGGGAGCCAATATCGGCGCCTGCATCAGCGCGCTTCTCTCCGGAATCGGCGCCAGCAGGGATGCCAAGCGGGCGTCGCTGATCCATCTGTATTACAATATTTTAAAGACCTCACTGTTTATGATTGTATTTTATACCGTGGATTATTTTGTGGATTTTGCCTTTATGGAGGAGCCGATCTCCGCTCTGGGCGTAGCGGTGGTACACTCCATGTTCAATGTGGCGATGTGTCTGATCCTGCTGCCGTTCTCAAAACTTCTGGTAAAACTCGTGTATCTGACGATACCGGAGAGTTCTGCCTCTGCCGGAAATGTCCTGACGGAGGGAGAGCGGGAGAGAAAATCTCTGGATCCCCGTTTTCTGGATGCGCCGGGCTTTGCACTGGATCAGTGCAGACATGTGACGGGGGTAATGGCCAGAATGGCACAGCGTTCCATTCGAACGGCCATCGATCTGCTGTTTTCCTACGATGAAGAAAAAGCGGAAGAGGTGGCGGAACTGGAAAATGAAGTGGATAAATTTGAGGATGAACTGGGCACCTATCTGGTAAAGATCGGGAGTAAGGATCTCTCCGGGAATGAAAATCGAATGCTGACGGTTCTTCTGCACTGTATCGGCGATTTTGAGCGGATATCGGATCATGCGCTGAACATCAAGGAGGCGGCGGATGAGATGCATGAAAAGCAGTTGGAGTTTTCGGAAAAAGCGGTGGGAGAACTGCAGGTGTTTTCCGGCGCCGTAAAGGATATTCTGGAACTTTCCATAAATGCCTTTGACCAGGACGATGCGGAGATGGCGCGGATGGTGGAGCCGCTGGAGGAAGTGATTGACCAGCTGAATATCGATGTCAAGAAGCGTCATGTAAAGCGGCTGAGAAAAGGAAAGTGTACCATTGAGATGGGATTTATTCTGTCGGATATCATAACGGATTTTGAGAGAGTGGCGGATCATTGTTCCAATATTGCCGTCAGCCTGCTCCAGAAAGGCGACGACTTTGAGGCCCATGAGTATCTGGATACTTTGAAAACCGGCGATAATATGGATTTCCAGGGGAGAGTTATGGCTTTTCGGAACAAATACCCGCTGCCCTGAGAGACAACACATATTTGACTGCAACAGAACGTGAAAACCCCCGGCCTGCGCTGCCGGGGGCTGTACTTTTTTCAGGGGTTTGCTCCTGTGTCTGTGCCGGAGGTTTTTTCTTCCTCGTCCTCATCCGGCACTGTTTCTTCGGTATCCTCGGGAAGTGTCATCAGAACTTTCATGATCCGGTTCTGGTCTATTCCCTGTACTTTCAGGGTGATGTTGTTTTCCAGTGTGACCTCTTCGCCGTCCTCCGGGAGCCGGTCCAGAGATTCTATAATAATGCCTCCGATGGAGTCGTAGTCCTCGGATTCCAGCTGTGTGTCCAGAGCGTCGTTGATGTCGTCCAGCTTCATGCTGCCCTCCACCAGATAGACATTATCATCCAGCTCCTGGATCAGTTCTTCCTCGTCCTCATCGTATTCGTCCCGGATCTCGCCCACGATCTCTTCCAGCAGATCTTCCAATGTGATCATGCCTACGGTGGCGCCGTATTCATTCAGGACGAAAGCCACATTCATCGTTTTTTCCCGCATCTCAAACATCAGATCCGCTGTCTTTTTAAATTCATAAGTATAGTAGGCGTCACGGATAATGTCTGCGATATGGAAGTTGTTCTTATCCGAGGTCAGGATGAAATCCTTGATGTTTACCAGGCCGACGATGGTGTCCTGATCTTCTTTATATACGGGAATGCGGGTGTACATGGACTTGCGGAAGACCTCCATCAGTTCGTCGTAGGAGGCATCGATGTTTACGGTTACCATATTGATCCGCGGGATCATGATATCTTTTGCAACAGCGTCGGAAAAATCAAATACATTGTAGATGATTTCCCGTTCCTCTGATTCGATCACCCCGTCCTCGTGGCTGACATCCACATAAGTTCGAAGTTCTGTTTCGGTCATAACGTTCTTCCTGTTCGGATCGATGTGCAGCAGTTTCATGATGCCGCCCGCCAGTTTGTCAACCAGGAAGATGACCGGTGTCAGGATCTTCATCAGGAAATAAATAATTTTACAATACGCGAGGGAAATTTTTTCGGAATTGATCATGGCCCAGTTTTTGGGTACAATCTCACCGAACAGCAGAACCAGGACTGTCAGGAGGCCGGTTGCAGCGCCCACATATGTATTGCCGCCTGTCAGGCGGATTACAAGGGTGGTCAGCAGGGAAGAGGCCGTGATATTGACAATATTGTTCCCGATCAGGATGGAACTGATCATTTTACTGTATTGATCCAGAATCCGATTGACGATCACAGCGCGTTTGTTTCCGTCTTCCTCCAGCGCCCTCATTCTTATTCTGTTCACTGTGCTCAGCGCGGTTTCCGCGGAAGAAAAGAAAGAAGACAGAATGAGAAGCAGTACAAGCGTAATCAGTTGTAAGACACCAGGGGTATCCAAAATATTCACTCCTTTATTTAGTTTAGAAATTTACAGTAATTATAGCACATCTTATAATAAGAAAATATCGTTGTCAAGTTATTGATGAGAGATACATATAATTTTAGTAACAGTTGCAGATGCCTTTGCGAATGGCGTGAGCTGAACTGTTATGGCAGAAATGTGAGAAAATTTATAACAAGGGGGATTTTCTGATGGAGAGAAATGTGAGAAATGAGGCATCCAAAGGTCAGGCGCCGGTTCTTTTTCTGGCAAAATGCCTGCTCTTTTCGTACATATTGACAGGAGGGCTTCTGATGTTGCTGGCTCTTGGGCTGTATCGTCTCAACCTGTCTGCGGGAGTGGTGTCCGCAGGAATCATTATCATCTATACCGTGTCGTCGTTTCTTGCGGGGTTTATGGCGGGCAAAAAAATCGGAAATCGCAAATTCCTGTGGGGGCTTCTGATGGGAACCGCATATTTCGTGGTGCTGGCCATAATATCCCTGCTGGTAAATCATTCGGTAAAAGAAGTTGCGTCCAGCTTTGCAACCGTCTATGTGATCTGTGCGGGAAGCGGCATGCTGGGAGGGATGATCGGATAGCGCCGGGCTTTTGGGGTTGGACAGTTTGGACTTTTTTCGCGCATTTTTGTAAAAAGTGTTTTACAAACAGAAAATATATGGTATACTAAGCAGGAATTGGCGAAAACGGGTAAATACCGTTTGGAGATTAAGGAGGCGGTTATCATGAAACACATTAAGACGTTGAATACAAGAGATCTGAAAGAATCCATGAAAAAGGGCGGCTGCGGCGAGTGCCAGACATCCTGCCAGTCTGCATGCAAGACTTCCTGTACGGTAGGCAACCAGAGATGTGAAAAGATTAAATAGCCGATGGAAATGATCAAAGATGTGATAGTTTGGTAAGCAGCGATTTGCGTCGCTGCTTATTTTACAGTAAGCTGACCCGCATGGCGGGACGGCCGATCAGAAAAGGGGTTAAAGGTGATACATCAGTATAAGAGCAATGGTTATAATATCGTGCTGGATGTAAACAGCGGATCTGTGCATGTGGTGGATGATATGGTATATAATATGATCTGCCTGGTAGAGCCGCTGGTGAAAGAAGGCATCAGGGATGCGGATCTCATCAAGGCGGCGGTGATCGGATGCGGGAATCTGAAGTATCCTGCGGAGGAGATATCGGAAGCCGTGGATGAACTGCTGGAACTGGAAAAAGAGGGACGGCTGTTTTCGCCTGATCTGTATGAAAATTATATTTTCGATTTCAAGAGCAGAGAGACGGTAGTAAAGGCGCTTTGTCTTCATATTGCCCATGACTGTAATCTGGCATGCGGATACTGTTTTGCGGGAGAAGGGGAATACCACGGCAGCAGGGCGCTTATGAGTCTGGATGTGGGAAAGAAAGCGCTGGATTTTTTGGTGGAAAACTCCGGCAGCCGCACAAATCTGGAGGTGGATTTTTTCGGTGGGGAACCGCTGCTGAACTGGCAGGTGGTAAAGGATCTGGTGGCATACGGCCGAAGTCTGGAAGAGCCAAATCACAAAAAATTCCGCTTTACACTGACTACAAACGGCGTGCTGTTAAACGACGAGATCATGGAATTTGCAAACAGGGAAATGGCCAATGTGGTTCTGAGTATCGACGGCAGGAGAGAGGTCAATGACAGGATGCGTCCTTTCCGGGGCGGACAGGGCAGCTATGACGTGATTCTTCCCAAATTCCGGAAGCTGGCTGAGAGCCGGGGACAGACGGATTACTATGTGAGGGGGACTTTTACCCGCTATAACACGGATTTTGCGGAGGATGTGCTGCATCTGGCGGATCTTGGCTTTCAGCAGATCTCCGTGGAGCCGGTGGTGGCAAAGCCGGAGGATCCCTATGCGATCCGGGAGGAGGATCTGCCCAAGTTGAAAGCGGAATATGACAGACTGGCGGCGGAGATGATCCGGCGCAGAAAAGAGGGGAGAGGATTCAATTTCTTCCATTTTATGATCGATCTGGAAGGGGGACCCTGCGTGGCCAAGCGGCTGTCCGGGTGCGGCAGCGGAACGGAGTATCTGGCGGTGACGCCCTGGGGAGATCTGTATCCCTGTCATCAGTTTGTGGGACAGGAGCAGTTTCTGATGGGAAATGTGGAGGAGGGGATCCTGCGGACAGATATCCGGGACGAGTTTAAAAGCTGTAATGTATACGCGAAAGAGAAATGCAGAAAATGTTTTGCAAAATTTTACTGCAGCGGGGGATGTGCGGCGAACTCGTACAATTTTCACGGCAGCATAACGGATACATATGATATAGGCTGTGAACTGCAGCGTAAGCGCATTGAATGCGCTATCATGATAAAGGCGGCATTGGCTGAGACGGAGGGAGAAAATCAAAATGAAGAACATGACGAAAGGTAAGGGAATTGTGGTTCTTCTGGTGCTGCTGCTGGCACTGGCGGGAATCACGTGGATCGATGTGTACGGCATCGACGAGGACGGAACAGTTTCGGCATCGGATATTACGCTGGGACTTGATCTGGCGGGAGGTGTCAGCATCACGTATCAGGTGGTGGGCGACGAGGCGCCGAGCAGTACGGACATGCAGGATACCATCGGAAAACTGCAGCAGAGGGTTTTTAAATACAGCAATGAGGCGCTGGTATATCAGGAGGGGACGGACAGAATCAGCATAGAGATCCCCGGTGTGTCGGACGCCAATGCCATTTTAGAGGAACTGGGGCGGCCCGGGCAGCTCTATTTCATTTCCGAGCTTGACAGTGAGGGAAGACTGAACTATACCGGGACGTATGTCACGGACGCGGACGGAAGCAGCCGCCCCTCCTATACGCTGAATAAGACGCTGGAGGAACTTGAGGCGGACGGTTCCATCAAGCTTGTGGGAACAGACGTCAAAGAGGCGCAGGCGGCCAGCTGGACGGACTCCATGCAGAATACGCAGATCGGCGTGGAATTGATCCTGACGGAGGAGGGCAAGGAAAAATTTGCCAGGGCAACGACGGAGTCGGTGGGCAGAACGCTGGCCATCTACTATGACGGCAATTTTGTCTGTGTCCCCACAGTGAACGAGCCGCTGACGGACGGCAGAGCGCAGATCAGCGGAAATTATACATGGGAGAGCGCCGAGGCGCTGGCTTCCACCATCCGTATCGGCGGACTGAAACTGGAACTGGAGGAACTGCATTCCAAGGTAGTGGGGGCCCAGCTTGGCTCCGAGGCCATCAGCACCAGCCTGAAAGCGGCGGCCATAGGAATTGCGGTTGTTGTAGTCTTTATGGTGGCGGTCTATTATATCAGCGGACTTGCGGCCAGTCTTGCACTGCTGCTTTACACCGCTCTGATTGTATTTTTGCTCAACGGCTTTGACATCACACTGACATTGTCGGGCATTGCGGGCATTATCCTGTCCATCGGTATGGCGGTGGATGCCAACGTGATTATTTTTGCCAGGATCAGAGAGGAACTGGCTACCGGGAAAACGGTAAGAACCGCGATGAACATCGGATTCCAGAAAGCCATGTCCGCGATTCTGGACGGCAATATCACCACGCTGATTGCGGCGGCGGTGCTGTGGATTTTCGGTTCCGGATCTATCAGAGGATTTGCACAGACACTGGTGCTGGGTATTGTTCTGTCCATGTTTACGGCTTTGGTGGTAACCAGGCTGATTATGAACGCTTTTTATGTTCTGGGCATAAAGTCGGAAAAATGGTACGGTGTGGGCAAGGAGCACAAGGTGATAGACTTTCTTGGGAAAAAGGCGGTCTTCTTTGCCGTATCTCTTGTGGTTATTTTGGGCGGATTTGTGATGATGGGCGTGGGACAGGCCACCACGGGAGACATTCTGAATTTCAGTCTGGACTTTAAGGGCGGAACGGCCACCACGGTGACTTTTGACAGAGAGTATACGCTGAGCGAGATCGAGACGCAGATCATTCCGCAGATGGAAGAGATTACAGGCAGTTCGGTGCAGCCCCAGCCTGTTCAGGGAACCAACGAAGTG